>JAQUEY010000012.1 GCA_028684955.1 Eubacteriales bacterium | reverse complement strand
AAAATTCAAGTTCTGATAGATGCTGGCGCAAGGATTCGGCCAGGGCACTCAAATCATCGCTCTGGCGGTGGGCAAGGATCAGGAGGAATTCTTCGCCACCCCAGCGGACAGCCAGGCTTGGGCCTGGGCTGTGGAAAGTCAGGATCTCCCCGACGCGCTGCAGGACTGTGTCGCCAAAGGCGTGGCCATAGGTATCATTGATCCGCTTGAAATGGTCCAGGTCAATCAGGATCAGGCCAATTTGCCGGCCTGTCACAGCTTGCGCACTGGTGAAAGCGGCAATTCGGGACGTCATTTCTGACCGGTTGACCAGACCAGTCAGCGGGTCGTGCGCAGAGAGATGCGACAAACGTTCATTTGCAGCTTTTAATAGTTTAGTCCGGGAAATCAACCTGACCTGGTGTTCGTACACCTGCCGTGAGATCACAAGTGCAGCCAGATACAGGATCGTTCCTTCGACTGCGTTATGAGTCAAGCTTTCAGTCAGGATCTGACGGTTCCACAGAACAGCCATGTAGACCGCATAGGGAACTGTAAATGCCAGGAAATTGAAAGGTGAGCGCAAGAGGAAAAAGACACTGGCCAGGATCATTTTCAGGAAGTAGAAACTGACGTCTGATGACGTATAGCTCTGGATGCTATCGGAAATGTTCAATATCAGCATGATGCAAATGATCAGACCGGATGCAACGAAATCATGAATGTATCCTGTAGCGGGTTTGCTCTTCCGCAGCCAGACCGTTGTCAGGATGATGATGACAACGGCTGCAGCGGCTATCAGAAGATGCATCTTCAGGTAAGCCAGGCTGACTGCATGCGGCATCGTCAGTCCCGAGAAATAATTGGGCAAGTCATGGATGACTATCCACATGATTTCAATGAAAATAAACAAAATGGCAAACAACCGGAATCTCTGGTAATTCGCAAGCCGGATCTCTTCGCGAATGGCTTGAATATCCCGCGCAGACAGTTGCCTGTCATAAGGTTCGTTGAACAAAGCGTGCGTCCAGAAGTTGTGCTGAAGCAGCCAGGGAAGCTTGTTGATGATTTGTTGCCGTATCTGTCTGACCCTGTCACGATGCATCATATTTTTTTACCCGCACGGTGCTGCATGAGATGCGACGATCGATTACACTGGAACGTGTAGAAAGCATTCTCATTGTAGCGAAATACAACCTGTAAGGCTATATCTATGTAGAAACTGAGCCTAGCCAACCCTGGAGGAAAATGATGCGTCATCCAGCTTATCTCCAGTATCAGGACCACACCAAGCGTTATTTCGAGGGCTGGTATTTCAAGTGCATCAGCCAGGACCGTCATCATGCAATAGCCTTGATTCCAGGCATGGCGATTGATCCAGATGGCCAGCGCCACGCTTTCATCCAGGTCATCAACGCCGAATCCGGCCAGACCTGGTACTTCGACTATCCGTTCGAGTCGTTTCTGGCCGCGCGTGACAAGCTGGTCATCCAAGTCGACACCAGCCTTTTCCAGCGCGAAGGCCTGGCATTGGACATTCATCATCCCACGGGCAGTGTCACAGGCCAACTCCGGTTTTCCCAGATCCGGGAGTTTCCAGTCAGCTGGCATACGCCGAGCATCATGGGCCCCTTCCAGTTTGTACCAGGCATGGAGTGCTACCATGCGGTGATCCACCTCTCCCATCGCATCGATGGTCAGATCCACATCAATGGTGAAGTCTTTGATTTTGACGGCGGCGCCGGCTATCTGGAAAAAGACTATGGCCGGTCTTTCCCCCAGTCCTATGTCTGGCTGCAAGCCAGCCATTTTGGTCATGGTGATGCGTCGTTTATCTTCTCCCGGGCTCGCATACCTTGGCTGGGGCGTGAATTTCCGGGATTTTTTGCCTATTTTACTGATTTCCAGGGAAACACGGCCCGTTTTGCCACGTATAATTGTTCGAAATTGTCGGACTGGCAGGTCGATCCAGACAGCGGAACCTGTTCCGGAATTTTAAAAGGGCCGGCCGGCCAGCTGAAATTCTCGGCCCAGATGGTGGGAGGTGGAACGCTGAGAGCTCCAGTCGATGGCTCGATGCACCGCGAGATCATTGAAAGTATCCGGGCCACGGTCCTGGTGGAACTGACTGACCACTCTGGCAAACGCATCTATGCGGACAGGAGTACCGAGGCGGGCATGGAAATCTGCCTGTGAAAAGCCAGCACGAGTTATTGACATTTGCTCATTACTGCTCCATACTAATTATGGGCATTAGCTCATTAAAATCAAATCACCCGGCTCGCACTGCCTGCCGGGCAAGGCCAACCGCCTAGCGAGATGGCCATGGGAATGACTTCACAGACCGAACGTCAGTTTCCCCGAAAGGAGTTTTAGAAATGCCAGCAAGAGATGGAAGTGGACCGATGGGCATGGGTGCCCGGACAGGACGTGGTTTTGGCCCGTGTGGCGGATCTGCCACACAGCCATTTTACGGATATGGCTACGGCTGCGGCTATGGTCGCGGGCGTGGATTTCGCCGGATGAGAGCACCCTATCCGTATGCACCCGCCGATTTTGATCCCAACGCAGGGAAAACCGTGCTGCAAGATCAAGTCAAGCTGTTGGAACAAGAGCTGGAGAACATGAAAGCCCAGCTCAAGAAGTATGAGGAACAAGCCTGATTGCCCTGCAATCAGCTTTGAGGAACACAATGAGTAAGAAATTGGCCAATTTCAAATCCTGCCTCCAGCCTGCTCCCAAAGTCCTTGTCTCCTGCCGCAACAACCAGGGCGAAAACAATGCCCTGGCTGTTGCTTATTGCTGCAATTGCAGCTTCGACCCTCCGATGATTATGGTGGGTATCGTGCCCTCCCGGTATTCCTACCAGATGATCAAAGAATCCGGTAGCTTTGTTGTCAATTTACCAGGCAAAGACAATGCCGGGCTCTTCGATTATCTGGGCCACACAAGTAAACGGGATGAAGATAAGCTCACCGTGATCGGGGCAGCCTTGAGTGAAGCGGTGACCATCAACGCGCCGTTGCTCTCGGACTGTCCGGTCAACATCGAATGTGAGATTGTCGATTCCATCCGGACGGGGTCCCACGAAATGTTTGTCGGCAAGATCCTCCATGTCCATGCCGAGGAATCCATCGTAGCCCCAGATGGCAGCATCGATTTCGCAGCCGCCAACTTGCTGTAACTGCAGCTAACTCCATCCAAGCATCTGATAATCCTCTTGCAGCCGGTTGTTCCCCCCGGAAGCAAGCGTTTTGAAAAGAGGGGCCGGCCTGGTTGCCGGCTTTTCTTTTTGTTCCTGTCAGACCTCAAGTACCCCAGACGAACCAGGGAAATGACACTCAGAATCACATATCGTAGCCATGGATACTTACAAATAACCGGCATACGTCTATAATCCAACTGTTCAATCGACCAGTCGCCCTTGAAGGTTCCGTGAGGCTCCCTGATGAAAACATTCTCTGTCAACGAAAAGTGCATTGGTTGCATGGCTTGCCAGCGCGTGGCACCTGCAACATTTGAAATCAAGAACCGTAAAGCAGTCGTCATCCACCAGCCTGTAACAGACGAAGAAAACACCCTGGCTGAGCAAGCACTAGCCGCCTGTCCGACCCAGGCCATTGAAGCAGCGGCCAACCAGGTCGTCCTTTCAACCGACAACGTCCGCGCAACTCTGGAGCGCTACCCATTTCTGAAAACTGATTTACTGGAACTGTCCGGCAAATTCAAGACCATGCAAAATCCGGTGCTTTGGAACTCCCTGGCCCGGCATGCCACCTTTGAGCACGCAGCCAAGATGACCGGGGTGTCGATTTGTGAAATCCTCCATTTCATCAACAAAAAACTGGGGCTCGAACAGGCGCTGATCCAGGCTTTCCCCAACTGTGTCCAATCCACATCCGCCCAGTTGGAACCAGTCGAAGACAAGCTGACGGTTGCCGAAGCTGCTGCTTTGCAGAAAGAATTGCAGAAATACGGCCAGGAGACGGCAACAAGGGTGTCTGGCCAACTGGCCGAGGGCGAAGAACAGGTGCTTGACGTCCGCCAGATGACCACAGATCCGTTCGATGAAATCATCAAAGTGGCCTACTCCGTCCCACTCCAGGGCAGTTTCATTCTTGTCCAGCGCTTCAAACCCGAACCTCTGATCAACATGTTGTCATCGATGGGATTTTCCCACCAGGTCTTGTCCGATGACTTGGGGGAGGCCAGGATTCGCTTCACCAAAACCGAGGCCGATGCCGCATCTTCCAGCGAAGGCGACCTGCCTGCCTTGACCATCCAGTCGGCCACACCAGTCGGTTATCCGATCATCATGCGGCTGCTCCAGTCCAAGCGGCTGCGCGAGAAAATCCGCATCAAGGAACTCAAAGTCTGGGACGAAACCGAGAAGCATCTGGGCTGGATCGTCAACAAACGGGCTGACATCAGTTTTTCGGCGGTCATCACGGCAACCAAATTCAAAGCCATGGGCGTCCGGATGCCTGCCGTCTTTGTCTGGGACAATTTTGTCCTGCTGACGCGCCAGGCGAATGCCAGTTCTTTAAAGGACCTCAAGGGTCAGACCATCCACATGCCATTGTTCGAGGATGCCCCTCCGGCCAAGATCACCCGCTACCTGCTTGAATCCGAAGGCCTTGACATGGCCGACTTCAATTTCGTTTACGGCGAACCTTTCGGCCGGCCAAAGGAAATCATGCTGGCGTTTTTAAAAGGCCAGGCTCAGCATGTCCTGCTGCGCGAACCTGAAGCATCTTTTACAATCGCGGTTGCCGAAAAGAACAAAATGGCTTACAGTGAAATCAGCTACAGTCGATTGTTCAACCAGGCGAACCCCGGTTTTGGCAAATTCCCGAATGCCGGGGTGATTGTAAAAGAGGAGCTTTATGAGAAGTATCCGGAGGTCATGGCTGTGTTCACCGAAGAGCTCCAGGCTGCCATCAGCTGGGTCAAAGAGCATCCGCACGAGGCAGCAGCCCTCTCCTATGACATGATGCGCACAGCGCCCGACCCTGTCGAACGATTCATCAACCGTGTCCATTTTGAATACCAGTCTGGCGAACCCCTCGTTGCCAAGATGCGTGATTTCTACACGATCCTGCACGATCATGGGATCTTGCCGGTCGAAGTCGACGAGCCCCTGCTCCATCTGTTCCGCAGTTAATCTCCAGTCAGGAGACTAACCCATAACGTCCAACTGTTCCATCAGAAAGAGAGGTATGTACCATGAGTATGTTCTGCTACCAATGTCAGGAAGCAGCCAAAAACACCGGATGCACCGTCATGGGTGTCTGTGGCAAGAACGAGACCGTCGCCAATCTGGAAGACCTTCTGATCTACGCCTGCAAAGGTGTGGCCGAAGTCGTCACCAAAGGCAAAATCGCTACCGAAACCATTCCAGCTGTCAATTACGAAGTGATCAACAGCCTGTTCATGACCATCACCAATGCCAATTTCGATGATGCTGCGATTGAAAATCAGATCAAGAAGGTCTTGGGGCTGCGCGATGAGCTGGCTGCCAAAGTATCTGCCAGCTGGGGCGATGCTGCCACTTTCAAAGTTGGCGCCAGAGAAGACATGCTGGCCAAGGCTACCAAAGTCGGCGTCCTGGCCACGGAGAATGAGGATGTCCGTTCACTGCGCGAGCTGGTCATCTACGGACTCAAGGGCATGGCTGCCTACACCGAGCATGCTTACAATCTGGGCAAGGAAAACCAAGCCATTTACGCCTTTATCTATGAGGCGTTGGCGTCCACACTGGATGACAGCCTGACAGCTGACCAGCTGGTCGCCCTAACCTTGAAAACCGGTGAATTTGGCGTCGCTGCCATGGCCCTGCTCGATGAAGCCAACACCAGCAAATACGGCAACCCGGAAATCACCGAAGTCAACATCGGTGTCAGAGGCAATCCCGCCATCCTGATCTCCGGCCATGACCTCAAGGACATGGAGCAGTTGCTCGAGCAGACCCAGGGCACAGGCGTCGACGTCTACACCCACAGCGAAATGCTGCCAGCCAACTATTATCCGGCTTTCAAGAAATACGAAAACTTTGTCGGCAACTATGGCAACGCCTGGTGGAAACAGCTCGAAGAGTTCAAGACCTTCAATGGCCCGATCCTCTTCACCACCAACTGCATCGTGCCGCCGAAATCCGAAGAAATCCGCCAGCGCATTTTCACCACCGGCGCCGCTGGCTTCCCGGGCTGCACCCACATCGTTCCTGATGCCAATGGTAAAAAGGACTTCTCCGCCATCATCGAAATGGCCAAAAAGCTGCCAGCCCCGACTGAAATCGAGACCGGCAAGATCGTCGGTGGTTTTGCACATGCCCAAGTCATGGCTTTGGCTGACAAAGTCATCGATGCGGTCAAGACAGGTGCGATCAAGAAATTCTTCGTCATGGCGGGCTGTGATGGCCGCATGAAATCGCGTGAATACTACACCGATTTTGCCAATGCCCTACCCAAGGATACGGTCATCCTGACTGCTGGTTGTGCCAAATACCGCTACAACAAGCTGCCGCTGGGCGACATTGGTGGCATCCCGCGCGTCCTCGACGCTGGCCAGTGCAACGACTCCTATTCGCTGGCAGTCATCGCCTTGAAACTCAAGGAAGTCTTTGGCCTCGATGATGTCAATGAGCTGCCGATTGCCTACAACATCGCCTGGTACGAACAGAAAGCTGTCATCGTCCTGCTCGCCCTGCTCTTCCTCGGCGTCAAGAAAATCCACCTCGGACCGACCCTTCCGGCCTTCCTCTCGCCCAATGTTGCCAAGGTCCTGGTTGAGAATTTCGGTATCGCCGGTATCGGCACCGTAGATGACGACATCCAGCTCTTCATGAACGCCTGATCTTGCCCATTCTAATCACCGCCCATTCATTCAAGGCGGCTCTGCAAACCAGCAGGGCCGTCTTTTTTCGACCCGGGTTGGCTGGGGTGCTGTTTACGCTTATTTCCATTCTGTGGTATAAAAATGGGAGAACTGCTGGCCGATCTTGACCAGCACTTTCTTTATTCCCACAAGACCCGGCCTTTTCGCAGAAAAATTTATCATCGAAGGAGCTAGTATGGAAGGCGGAAGTGTGCAAATCCTGGTCGCGATGCTCGCATACATCGCGGTTGTCATCGGCATCGGCATCTATTATGCCAAACGGGCCAATGAAAGCTCGGACAATTTCATTATCGGAGGCCGCTCGATCGGTCCCTGGGTCACTGCCATGGGGGCGGAAGCGTCTGACATGAGTGGCTGGCTCCTGATGGGACTGCCCGGTGTGGCCTATTTCTATGGCCTGAGTGATGCGTTCTGGACCGCCTTGGGTCTTCTGATTGGCACCTATCTCAACTGGCTCTTCGTCGCCAAGCGGATCCGCCATTTCTCGGAAATTGCCGGTGACTCGATTACCATCCCGGACTTTCTCTCCAACCGGTTCCATGAGAAGAAAAAGGTCATCCTGACCATTGCTGCCCTGTTCATCCTGATCTTTTTCACTGTCTATGCCGCCAGCTGCTTTGTGACGGTCGGCAAGCTATTCAGCACCTTGTTTGGCTTCAAATACCAATACATGATGATCGCAGGAGCACTGTTTGTCATCGCCTACACCTTCATCGGTGGCTATCTGGCTGAAAGTGCCTCCGATTTCATGCAGGGCATCGTCATGATCATCGCCCTCACCCTGGCACTGGGTGTTGGCGTTTTCCAGGCCGGCGGCATCGACGCCATCGTCGCGAACGCCCGCCAGATTCCTGGCTTCCTCGACTTCTTTGGCATGGCCAGCCCGACGCTCGGTGCAGACGGCAAACAACTGGTCGAGGCCGGCAAACCGGTCTTTGGAACATCTGCCCCCTACGGCTGGCTGGTGATTGTCTCCACCATGTCCTGGGGCCTGGGCTATTTCGGCATGCCCCAAGTCCTCCTGAAGTTCATGGGTATCCGCAACCCGCGCGAATTGAAATTGTCCCGCCGCATCGCCACCATCTGGGTCATCATCTCCATGGGCGCAGCCCTCCTGATCGGCCTGGTTGGGCGTGTGCTCTTCCCTGCCAACTTGCTCACTCATGGTGAAGCAGAAAATATTTTCATCCTGACCTCGACAACCTATTTCATCCCGCTCTTTGCCGGCCTGGTCATGGCAGGCATCCTGGCAGCCACGATCAGCTCCTCGGACTCCTACCTGCTGATCTCCGCCACAGCCTTTTCCAAGAACATCTACCAAGGCATCCTGAAAAAGGAAGCCTCGGATCGTGCAATCCTAGTGGCTACCCGGGCGACTTTGGTTGTGATTTCCATCATCGCCATGATCATCGCCCTCGATGAAAACAGTGTCATCTTCAAAGTCGTGTCCTTCGCTTGGGCTGGATTTGGTGCGACCTTCGGACCGTTGATGCTCTTCTCCCTGTTCTGGAAACGGACCACCCGGGCTGGTGCAATCGCCGGCATGCTGGCTGGCGGTGGCATGGTCTTTGTCTGGAAGTTGCTGGTCCGTCCCTTGGGCGGTGCTTTCAATATCTATGAGTTGCTGCCGGCCTTTGTCGCCTCTACATTGGCCATCGTCATCGTTTCGCTGCTGACAAAGAGGCCGGAACAGTCTGTGCTGGACCAGTTTGAACACGCCCGGCGCATCCATGACGAAGATTGATCCCTGGTGGTAATGACATGATTTTAGCCCTCGTCCTTTTTGTCCTGACCTATGTCCTGATGATTTCCTTGCCCAAATACCGGGCCTACGTCGCCTTTGTTGCGGCAGTGGTTTTCGTGGTACTGGGCATCCTGCCACTGGGTCGGGTATTTTCCGCGATTGACTGGAATGTCCTGATGATGATTGCTGGCACGATGGGGATCGTCAATATTTTCATCGAATCCCGCATGCCCTCGCGGCTGGCTGACCTGATTATCCGGGCTGTGCCCAACATCAAATGGACGATCATTGCCCTGTCGGTCTTCGCAGCGGTCATTTCGGCCTTTGTTGACAATGTCGCGACGGTCCTGATGGTGGCCCCGGTTGCCGTCACCATTGCCAAAAAGCTGAAAATCTCTCCGGTTCCAAGCGTCATTGCCATTGCGATCGCCTCAAATCTGGAAGGTGCAGCGACTCTGGTCGGTGACACGACCTCGATCCTTTTAGGCGGCTACGCCAACATGGATTTTCTGGATTTCTTCTGGATGGACAGCCGGCCAGGCCTGTTCTGGATCGTCCAGATCGGTCTGGTCGCAGCGACCGCCACCCTGCTGGTTGTTTTCCGAGAGTATCGCCAGACCATCGAAAGCGGCGAACTGACGGTGGTTGAAGATTATGTTCCAACGTTTCTGCTGCTTGGTACGGTCGTTCTCTTGATCCTGGCTTCCTTCATCCCGGACAAACCGGCCATCACCAACGGCCTGATCTGCATGATCCTGCTGCTGGTTGGCTTGGTTTATGAGGTCGTACGGCACAAGAAGCTAGCCTATCTGCAGCGCGCCCTGATGGAGATGGACTTTTTCACCATTCTCCTCCTGGCTTCCCTGTTCGTTGTCATCGCCGGGATCCAGGAAGCAGGTGTCATCGATGCGATCGCTGATCTTTTTGTCAAAATGGGTGGCAACTCCGTTTTTGTCATGTATTCCCTGATCCTGTGGGCCTCTGTCTTGCTTTCTGCTTTCATTGACAACATTCCTTACGTGGCCACCATGCTCCCTGTTGTGACTGGTATCGCGGCGGCCATGAATGTCGATCCGACGGTGCTTTATTTTGGCCTTCTGTCCGGGGCTACTCTGGGTGGCAACCTGACGCCCATCGGGGCATCGGCCAACATCATGGGCATCGGAATTTTGCGCAGAAACGGCTACGAGGTCAAGAACAGCGAGTTCATGCGCATCAGCATCCCCTATACCGCGGCAGCCATCACGACAGCGTATCTTGTACTCTGGCTGATCTGGGGTGTCAAGGTTTGACTGTTAAAGTTGAGGCGGCCGATTGTACCGCCCGGAATGGAGGTCATGCAATGGAAAAGCGAGCCATCATCTGCATCAGCCGGGAGTATGGCAGCGGCGGATCGGAAGTAGCGGCAAAGCTGGCAGAAGCACTGGGCATTCCTTGCTTTGACAAGGAGCTTGTCCAACAGACCGCTGTCGATCTGGGTCTGTCCAACGAGCTGGTCAAAAGCATCGACGAGAAGCCCATCAGCTGGGCCTCCATGGGGTTCCCCCATGGTATCCGCAACCCCTATCGCACGGAATTCGAGACCTTGTTCTACAATCTGAACGACCGCGTCTTCACCATCCAGGCCCAGACGATCCGCAAGATTGCCGAACGAGGCTCCTGCGTCATTGTCGGACGTGTGGCCGACGACATCCTCAAAGATGATCCTGATCTGGTCTCCGTTTTTGTCCACGCTCACCAGGCGTTCAAAGTTCAGCGCACCACAGCCCTCGAAAATATATCAGAAAAAGAAGCTGCTGACCGGATGCGCAAAATGGACCGTGAACGTGCCAAATATTACAACTACTATGCCCAGAAGCACTGGGGACAATGCACCACCTACGACCTGTCGATCTCTTCATCCAAATTCGGCATCGAAGACACCGTACAAATCATCCGCGAAGCCATCCGATAATTCTCTTCAGCTTTTGAAGCCATAGTCCGGGATGTTCTGCCAGCGGTTGCGCAGGTAGTGGGCGACGAGTTTGGGGCGGCGTTCACGGGTGAAGATGCCCTTTTTGTTGCCTTGGACACGCATGATGCTTTCGCTGGTGGCAAAATCGGCGAAGTTCCAGACTTGCTCGCCAATGAAGAATTCGAGTGGATCAACGGCGGCATGGTTGGCTTTGTAATACTCGACCTGGAATTCTTCAGAGAATACGGTCGGGGTTGTATCGTGCAAGCCGGCGACTGTATCTGCACCATATTCTGTGAACATGACCGGTTTTCCTGTAGTCGCCCAGAAGGCCATTTCGTTTTCCAGGGCGCGCTGTGCCACATCAAACCGACCGCAAGCTGCATACCAGCCATAATAGCGGTTGAGACAGATCACATCACTGAGCAAGATGGTGCAATCGGTCTGGTATTTGGCACTTTGAACGCTGACCAAGGTACAAGGACGATTTTGTGGATCGAGCTCATGGGCCAGGTCGAACAGTGGCTTGAAATATTCGTAAGGTTCTTCACCGAACGAATCCGGTTCGTTGGCTATGCTCCACATCACAACACAGGCATGGTTCTTGTCCCGTGCAATCATGTCGCGGATCACTTCGCGGTGGTGCTCGGCTGTACGCAACGTTCCAAAGGTCGTCACAGGCTTGCCATCCTTGAAATTAGCCCCTCCTCCGAAAGCCAGGTTCAGTCCGACTGCAGGCACTTCATCGATGACGACAATGCCTTCCCGGTCGCAAAGACGCATCATTTCCTCACTGTATGGATAGTGACTGGTGCGAAAGCTATTGGCGCCAATCCAGCGCATCAGGGAGATATCCTTGGCATTCATCGGTTCATTGATCCCGCGACCGGCCGGGAAAGTGTCCTCATGTTTGCCAAAACCTTTGAAATAAAATGGCTTGTTGTTGATCAAGAACTGCGTGCCCCTGACTTCAACTGTGCGTACACCATAAGGCAGGGTATAGACATCTGCGCCGAAGGTTACTTCAATCTGGTAGAGATAGGCATCAAGAGGTTCCCACAGACGGACGGGGTCAATGATGAGGTCACCGTGGGCACCCACGCAGGTTGCGATCTCAGATCCATCCTCGGTGCGAACGGTGACAGAAACGTCACCTTCACCCACTGTGTCGATCACGTACGAGAGCTTGGCGTATGTTCCCTCCACGGAAGCAACAACAGTGATGTCCGAGATGTGGTTTTTGGGCGTAGAATAGATTTTAACAGGCCGAGTGATGCCACAGTAATTGAAAAAGTCGAAATTCGGGGCGTTCCGGGGTTTACCTTCCGGTAACGGACCCATCATGGCATCGAACATACCCAGCAGACCACTGCCACTTTCACTGCCAACTGGCAAGGTCGAGTAGTCAATCTTGTTATCAACTGCTATCGTCAGCAAATTGTCACCCCGTTGGATGTGCGCATTGAGTTCGACTTCAAACGGCAGGAAACCTCCTTTGTGACGCATGATCTCCTGCCCATTCAGATAGACGATCGCCTGGTGGGTGACAGCGGCCAGACGCAGAACCAGGCGCTGGCTCAACAGGAACGCCGGAACGGCGATGGAGCGCTGGTAGAAAACCCATCCATAATGATCCCTGAAATCAATGCCTTCCTTGATATCATTGTATGAAGCAGGGACTGGCATAGACATCGCGTCACTGAGAGGACGCTCATACCATCGCTGGTCGAAACCTTCTCCCGTATCGAGTTTGAAGGCCCAGGTACCACCCAAGTCCATCAAGGTGCGGGAAGCAGTAAGAATCGGATATAGCATGGATCTCCTCCTGGTGATGCCCATGGTAACAGGCCATGTCTCATGTGATCGTAAACGTTATGATTCTTATTTTAACAAACTGACGCGTATGCCAAACTGGCAGATTTTGAGTCTGTACTGGCAGAAATTGCGCGCTTCATCTTATTTTGATTGATCATGATTTTTCGAGCAATTTATGCAAGTTCATTGTCAATTTCAACATTTTTTTGCAGGCAGAGACGTGGCACGATGGTGATAACAAACGAAGGAGGTTTCCCCAATGAGTACTACCAGTGCAATGACAGCCGGCAAATCTGTCGCAATTGAGTACAACCGGGCCAAGATCTGGCAAATCGCCCTGTTCGTCATGAACAACACTGCCACCAACACAGCCATGCTGCTCCTTGGCTATTATGCTTTCTACACCCAGAACGTCCTCGGCCTCGCCGCTGTTGTTGTCGGCCTGATCGCCACCCTGATGCGCGTCTGGGACGGCATCACCGACCCGATCATCGGCTATCTGCTCGACAAGACCAACGGCCGCTTCGGCAAGTTCCGCCCCTTCATGCTCATCGGCAACATCATCATCATCACCACCATGGTTGCCATCTTCCACATCCCCGGCGAATGGGCCACCCTCACCAAGTACATCGCCACCACCATCCTCTACGTCGTTCACATCATCGGCTACACCTTCCAGACTGCCTGCACCAAAGGCGCCCAGGCAGCCCTGACCAACGATCCCACCCAGCGCCCGGTATTCACCTGGTTTGACGCCATCTTCAACCTGATCCTGTTCAATGGCGCAACCTTCCTGATCACCAAGGTCATGGCTCCCACCTATGCCCAGAACATGATAGATCCCCAGCTCTTCAAGGACATCTCCTACATTTTTGCTGCCCTCTCCTTCGCCCTGACCATCCTGGCCATCATCGGCATCTGGCAAAAAGACCGCACGGAGTACTTCGGTCTCGGTGAGAGCACCGTCAAGGTCAAATTCAGCGACTACCTCGAAGTCATCAAGAACAACCGTCCCCTGCAGATGCTGATCGTTGCTGCTTCCACCGATAAACTGGCCAACGTTGCTGTCCGCGGCGGCCTGATCTACTTCTTCTCCAACCTGATCCTCGATGCTTCCGTCTATGGCACCTACTCTCTCTATGCCATGATCCCCAGCTTCTTGATCACCACCCTGGGTGTGGCCTGGTCGCGCAAAGTCGGTATCAAGAAAGCCTTCGTCCTCACCACCTGGCTCTCCACCCTCATGCTGGTTGGCTTGATCATCTTCACACCGGCTGTCATTGGCCAAGGTGTCAACGGTGCTGTCATCGCTCTCCTCTCCCTCTTTGCCGTCCAGCAGGGCATGGGCGCGATCGCTGGCAACATCGTCATCCCGATGATCGCCGACTGCTCCGACTACGAAACCTACCGCACCGGCCGCTTCATCCCCGGCATGATGGGCACCCTCTTCTCCTTCGTTGACAAGCTTATCTCCTCGGCTTCGACCTTCATCATCGGCGCCGCGATCGCCTGGGCAGGTTTCGGTAACGTCAAGATCGAGCCAAACAAAGCCACCAACTCCAAGTTCGAAATGGCCATTCTCTTCGTTATCTTTGGCCTGCCGCTTTTGGGCCACATCGCCTCCATCATCTCGATGAAATGGTATGAACTGACGGCCGAGCGCATGCACGAGATCCAGCATGAGATTCACCTGCGCAAAGTCGGTAAAGCTGGCAAAGTTGAAGCCTGAAGCCAAGTCATGATCCAACCTATTTCCGACTTGCCCCTCTGATAGACACTGGCCTGGCTTCTCCATAAGCCAGACCAGTGTCATTTGTTGTCAGCAAGATCCACACATCCAGCCTTCAAGGAGATACACCGCTATGAACCCTTCTGGAAAACCCCTGAGTCAACTCAACAAGCAGCATGATCATCTCGTCTGCATCGACAGCGATGGCACCGTTTTTGATGTCATGGAGATAAAGCACAAGGAATGCTTCTGCCCTGCCTTCATCAACAACTTCGGCCTGCAGGCAGTCGCCAAATACGCCCGCGAGTGCTGGGATTTCGTCAACCTGTATTCCGTTGACCGCGGCTGTAATCGTTTCATTGGCCCCTTGAAAGCCATAGCACTGTTAGCCGAGCGTCCCGAAGTCAAAAAGCGCGGCTTTGCCATTCCTGACCTGGCCAGCCTTGAGCAATGGGTCAGCACAGAAAACCGCCTGGGCAATCCGGCCCTGAAAGAAGCGATCAGCAAAACCCAGGATCCTTTGCTGGGAAAAGCACTGGCTTATTCACTCGATGTCAATGAGGCCGTTGACAAAATCGTCCATGGCATCCCGCCCTTCCCCGGTGTCCGGGAATCCCTGGCCCAAAGTGCTGCCCAGGCAGATGTCGTGGTCATCTCGGCAGCTGCCCAGGAAACCATCACCCGGGAATGGACCGAACACGGTCTGTTCGATCATCTCAGTGCGCTGGCAGGTCAGGAAGTCGGTAACAAGACCGCCCAGATCCGCCAGGCAATCGAAGGACGCTATGAGACGGACAAAGTCCTCATGATCGGGGATGCCCTGGGTGACCTGGAGTCCGCCAAAGACAACGGCGTCCTGTTCTTCCCGATCCTGCCTGGCAAAGAAGACGAGTCCTGGCAGCTGTTCCATGACGAAGCTTTTACCAAATTCCTCGCTGGATCCTACGCTGGCCCTTATGAAGCCAGCCTGATCGAGACGTTCAAGGAATGCCTTCCTTCTACACCGACCTGGAAACACGATTAAAGGTGAACTGAAACGAGTGCAAGAACAGGTCAGGAAGCTCACTGTCCTGGCCTGTTTTTTTGCATGTTCCTACCCATGAAAAAGCCCGGGGGATGCAAACCCGGGCTTTTCAAAGGGGAGGTATGGAGGATGGTCTTTGATGGAGGCTGGAATTGCAGGAAATCAGCGCTGGACGCGACCGGAAGCATCGCCCTGGGCGAGTTTTGTCACTTCATCGACGCTGACCAGATTGAAGTCTCCCTCGATGGAGTGTTTGAGACAGGACGCTGCGACGGCATATTCAATGCTGTCCTGGGAACTGTAATCGTTCAGCAGCGCATAGATCAGGCCGCCACCGAAACTGTCACCACCGCCGACACGGTCGACGATGTGAACCAGGTAATTCTTGGAGAAACAATAATCCTTGCCGTCATAGAGCAGGGCTGCCCAGTTATTGTCATTGGCTGAGATCGATCCACGCAGGGTAATGGCTACCTTTTTGAAGCCAAAGGTTTCAGCCAGCTGGCGGGCGACATCGCGGTAGCCCTCATGACTGAGGTGTCCACCCGTGATATCGGTGGCTGCAGCCCGGATGCCAAAGACATCGGCGGAGTCTTCTTCATTGGCAATGCAGACATCGATGTAAGGGGCAAGGCCCGTCATGACCTCGCGGGCCTGCTCTTTGCTCCACAAATTCTTGCGGTAGTTGAGGTCACAGGAGACCGTGACACCGAGTCGGCGGGCAGCCTGGACGGCGGCCAGGGTCAGGGCAGCTGCTTTCTCGCCCAGCGCGGGGGTGATGCCGGTGAAATGGAACCAGTCCGCTCCAGCCAGGATGGCATCCCAGTCGAATTCGGCCACTTCGGCTTCAGCGATGGCAGAATGGGCGCGATCATAGATGACTTTGGATGGACGCTGGGAAGCTCCTTTTTCCAGGAAATAGATGCCAACCCGGTTGCCGCCGCGGACGATGTGCCGGGTCCCGACGCCATAGCGGCGCAACGAATTGACGGCTGCCTGGCCGATTTCATGCTTGGGCAGTTTGCTGACGAAATCCGCTTCCAGACCAAAATTGGCCAGGGAGACAGCGACATTGGCTTCACCGCCGCCAAAGGTCGCACCAAAGGTGCTGGCCTGGGCAAACCGTTCGTAGCCAGGGGGCGCCAGACGGAGCATCAATTCACCGAAAGTGACGACACGCTTGCTCATTTGCTTTCACCTCTTGCCTGCTGGATGATGGCCACAGATTGGCGGCACAGGTCGCTGATCTTGTCCCATTGCTGGTTGTTGATCAATTCGTCGGTGACCATGTACGAGCCACCACAGGCGACGATGCAGGACTGGCTTAAATAGCTGGCCAGGTTTTGCAGGTTGATACCGCCGGTGGGCATGAATTTGACCATGTTGAAGGGAGCGCTCATGGCCTTGATCCGGGCCAGGCCCCCGGCTTGTTCGGCTGGGAAGAACTTGACCGTCGAAAGGCCCAGGCTGAGGGCCTCTTCGATTTCGGTCGGTGTGATGCAGCCTGGGAAAATCGGCAGGCCCAGCTTCTGGCAGGCGGCAACGGTTTTGGGGTTCAGGCCGGGCGACACGATGAACTGGGCGCCGGCAGCATGGGCTTTTTCCACTTGCTCGATCGTAAGGACGGTGCCAGCTCCGACCAGCATGTCCGGGAATTGCTCGCGCATGATCCGGATGGCCCGGTCAGCGCCTTCGGCCCGGAAGGTGATTTCGGCAGCAGGTACTCCGCCGGCCACCAGGGCCTGGGCCAGGGGTGCTGCGTCGGTATCCGGACGGTCCAGCTTGATCACGGGCAGAATGCCGATGGATGCAACTTTTTGTGTAATGGGGTCCATTTTTCTATCTCCTTGTGATCTCTTTCATGAAATCAGGCTTTGGACAGGGTTTCCCAGATGCCGGTCAGGTACGATGCGCCGAGGGCACGGTCATACAGGCCATAGCCTGGCTTGCCGGTTTCGCCCCAGATCATGCGGCCATGGTCCGGACGGATGTAACCATCAAAACCGTTCTTGTAAAGGGCCTTCACAATGGCAACCATGTCGAGCGAACCATAGGAGGACAGATGGGCGGATTCTTCAAAACTGCCATCGTCCAGTAATTTGACGTTGCGGATGTGCATGAAATGGATGCGGCCCATGGCAGCATATTTGTCGACCAGATACGGGATGTCGTTGAAACTGCCGCTACCCAGGGAGCCGGTACATAAGGTCAGGCCATTGTAGGGGCTGTCCACAATCTTGAGGAAACGATCGAGGCTTTTTTCGCAATTGATGATGCGCGGCAGGCCGAAAATCGAAAATGGCGGATCATCGGGGTGGATGGCCATCTTGACACCGGCTTCTTCGGCCACAGGGATGATGGCCTTGAGGAAGTAGGCCAGGTTTTCCCAGAGCTTTTCCTCATCAACCTCTTTGTAAAGGTCAAAGAGGCGCTGGAGATCTTCTTTTGCGTAGGAACTATCCCAGCCGGGCAGGGAGAGTTCGCCCGTGAGCGGATCCATTTTCTTTAAATCCTCGACATAGTAGACGAGCGCGGTGGAACCATCGGGCAGCTCTTTTTCGAGCTGGGTGCGGGTCCAGTCAAAAACAGGCATGAAATTATAGCAGATGACCTTGACCCCCGCCTGGCCGAGACGGCGGATGTTTTCGCAATAATTGGCAATGTACTGGTCACGGGTGGGCAGGCCCAGCTTGATGTCCTCGTGGACCGGAACACTTTCAATTACGTCGAAATGCAGACCATTGGCCTCAATATCCTGCTTCAGGGCAGCGATGCTTTCATGGCTCCAGACCTCGCCAACAGGCACATCGTAGACAGCAGTGACGATCGAGTGCATGGATGGAATCTGGCGGATGTAGGCAAGGGAGACCGGGTCCTGCGGACCATACCAGCGAAAAGACAGTTTCAAGGGGCTATACCTCACTTCTTATTTGATTTTAGTAGTGTCGATGGGCGGCCTGCAAGGATTTGTCTCTTGCAGGCCGATCCCTGACCCGTTATGGGATGGATTCTTACAGATACTTTACCAAAGTGGCACGGACGGCACCAGGACCGGCAACCAGTTCCGTGAAGTAACGGATAACCAGCGGAGCGATTCCCTGGGCGACCAAGTCGACACCAAAGATGCGGTCATTGGCCAGGATCGGCAGCAGGATGTCTTCGAAGGGTCCTTTGCTGCCGAATTCGATACCAGACAACTTGGCCTGGAGTTCTTCAAGCATCGGGTCGGAGGAGAGTTGCATGGCCTGACCCTGATCGTCAACTGCGAGCAGGTAGCGCAGCCAGCCGGCAAAGAACAACGGGATGTACATGAGGTTCTTCTCTTCACCCTGGCCCCGTTTGATGTAAGCCTTCAGGGTCTGGCCAAAACGGACCGGGATCTTTTGCGAGGTGTCGGTGGCAATGCGCTGCGGAGCGTCCGGCAGGTAAGGGTTCGGGAAACGGACTTCAATGACGGTGCGGATGAAATCCATCGGCTTGATGACGCCGGGATCGACCACAACTGGCATGCTCTCGTCATAACCGACTTTTTCGATGAAGGCTTTCAGCTGCGGATCAGCAGCAATATCGGCGATGGTAGGCAGGTTTAAGAGGCAGCCATAGATGGCCATGATGGTATGCAGGGGATTGAGACAGGTGGTGACTTTCATCGTCTCGATCTTGTCGACTGTCTCACGGTCGGTGAACAGGACGCCACCATTTTCCAGGGCCGGACGACCGTTGGGGAACCAGTCTTCGACGACCAGGTACTGGGTCGGTTCTGCGTTGACAAACGCTGCTGTGAAGGTGTTCTTGGCGGTGATGATCAGATCTGTGTCTTCAAAACCATCGGCTTCGAGCGTCTTTTTCACGACATCCGAGGGGCGGGGGGTGATTTTGTCGATCATGCTCCAGTTGAAAGAGACTTTCTCCGGATTGTTCAGGTAGCCGGCAAAGCCCAGCTCGACCAGGCCGCGCTTCTGCCATTCGGAGACAAACGTCATGGCAGCATCGTAGAGCATGGTTCCGTTGTGCGAGCAGTTGTCCATGCTGACCAGTGCGACCGGCAGCTGACCGGCCAGATAGCGCTGGTACATCAGATAGGTCAGGAGACTGACCAGGCTGGAAGCTTTCTTTTCAGGCAGAGCATCGAAATCTGCTGCAATCCATTTGAGGTAGGAGCCGTCAGCACCCTTGACCGAATAACCCTTTTCGGTGATGGTGAAGCTGACCATCTGCAGCGAAGGTGCCTGGAAGATCCGGACCATTTCGTCCATATCCGTGCTCGGTTTGACGGTGTGTACGACACTGGCGACGATCTCCTTTTCCAGGGAGCCGTCGGAGTTGAGCGACACGGTCACGCTCAGGTTATCAAAAGGCGTGTAAGCTTTGTCGAGGATTTCCTCATCAAAGGCCTCGCCAACGATGATGCCGCGATCGCACAGGCCCTGGTTCAGCAGCTTCTGGTGCACGGTGGCAGGGAATGCGCGAAAGATGTTGCCCGCACCGAAGTGGAGCCACATCGGTGCGGCCACGGTCCGGGCGCGTACCGCTTCGATATCGAATTGGGGCAGCTGGTACCCTTTGGCCAGCCATTGTTCCTGGTTTTGCAATTCCTTGAGATTCAACTTCATGCTCTTACCTCATTTCATGGTTCATGATGGTTCCGGCACGCTTCCACTCTTCCGGACCAGATGCTCTTTTTCTCAATTATAGGATTTACACCTTGCCAGAGCTGTGTGTTTCTTGCTCAGGGGGTGGTAATAATTGCTCTTCATGTGGCTCGAAATTGTAAAAAAAAACCAGCCTCCTTGTGAAGGACTGGTTTAAAGGTTAAGTTTCCTGGTCCTATCGACCCATCGGGTTTCACACTTCCTCAACCACACCATGGGCAACATAATCGTAGTACTGGCGCGGTGTCATGTTGTACTCATTCCTGAAAGCCCGGAAAAAGTTGGAGTAATCGCCGAACCCAGCTTTCTGGTAGACTTCGGTGATCGGAATATTCTTCAGGATCAACTCTTTGGCCCGGATCAACTTTTTCTGGATGATGTACCGGTGCAGGGTCGTCCCGGTCTGGTTCTTGAACTCTCGGCACAAATGGAATTTGCTGAGAAAGAAAACCTCGGTCAGGTTGTCGATTTTAATTTCTTCTTCAATATGCTCGCCAATATGTTCAATCACGGCGTCAATCAGGCGATCTTTGCGCACCTCGATCTTCGGCCGCTGTTTGACCAGGGTGATCTCTTCATTCAGGAAAAGCAGGATCTCGAGCAAGTAAGTCCTGGGATACAGGTCCTGGCCAAACCCAGTGTAGCTTTTCAAGTTAAGGAGCTTGTTGAGCAAACCGCGGAAGTGCTGCTGTTGGTCGACATCCGTCCGGATGACGTTGCGGTGCTGCGGGCCCTCAAA
Source organism: Eubacteriales bacterium (assembly GCA_028684955.1). Taxonomy (GTDB): domain Bacteria; phylum Bacillota; class Clostridia; order Saccharofermentanales; family UBA5734; genus UBA5734. The sequence continues at coordinate 12,540 of JAQUEY010000012.1, read as the reverse complement.
GCACAAAGCCAGATCGCTCTGCTCTGTCGACAGCTCCTTGAGAAAATTCCGGTTGAGCCAGAGGACGATCCGTTCATAGGGCTTGTCGAGATCATGGATAATCGTCTGGTGCAATTCACTGGTATTCATCAGGACGATGTCCCCGGGTTTGAGATCGTAGTTGCGGCCTTCGATCTGGGAGGTGACACGGCCCTCAATCAGGAAATAGACCTCGAAAAAGTCATGGTGGTGCAAATGGATGCTGGTCATGCCCCGGTCAAAATAGTGATAGATTTCGTAATCGCTGCTCATCATGTGCTGTCGGGTCTGGAATCGCTGTCGGCCGTTTTTCATTCCATTAACCTGCTCTCTTGCCCTGCTGCTGGATTTTTCAGCAGCTAGCCCCAATCAACAACTCATTAAATTTTAAGCAAGATGAGCAAGATTTGCAAGGATATGACCGGACATTAATCAATTCTCTTATCTGACTGTTTTAAGGAGTCGCGGTGCAACCAGAAAAGCCAGGATGGCAACGACCAGGGCGGTGACAAAAACGGCTTCCAGCTGCAGCCACTTGGCCATGTAACCCAGCAGAATCGTTCCGGCACCAATGCCGAGGTCCAGCGCCAGATAGAACGTGGCATTGGCCCGGCCACGGGCCTGGGGTGGACAACGTTTGAAAACCACTGTATTCATCAGGGGAAAGGCCAGGCCAAAGCCAGCACCATAAAGGACTGCAGAGCTGTAGAACAGGATCGGGTGGCAGGAGGCTATCAGAATAGCAAGGGCAGGTATCAGCAAACCGATCGCCAGACGAACCAGACGGAGGGTGGACAGACGGCTCACAAGGGCTGGCATGACTAAGCGGACGGCTAAGACTGCGCCAGACTGGATGGCAAAATAGGTCCCTGCAGATCCGAGGTTTTTCGTCTGGGCCAGAATCGGCATGAAACCGAGCAAGGCACCATAGGTGATCGCCAGGAAAAGCATCACAGAAGCGGGTGCCACGGCCGTCGGTTCAATCAGAGAAGAGATCTTGCGCTGCCGGCTGCTCTTTGAAGCGTCTGCCTGGTGCAGGTCAATGGGCAAAGATTCTGTATCGTGTTCTGAAGCAATGTGGCGAGACCCTGTCTGGCGGCCAAAAAGAGCGGGGATGATCACAACCGTCAAAACGCTGGTCACCAAGATGGTCTTGAAAAAGACCGGATAGCCGAAGCTTTGGGCAATGGTCAGGCCTGCAACGGGGCCCAAGGCATTGGCCAGGGACCCTGTGACCGTGTAGATGGCAATGCCAGAGCCCAGGCGCTGCGGATGAAGGACATCAGCGATCATGGCTCCGGCGACTGTCGAGACCAGGCTGAAGCCCAAGCCCTGGACGATACGCGCGGCAATCAGCCAGACCAGCGATCCCTGATAGAGCAGCATGGCAACTCCGGCTGTGAATAAGGCTGTTCCGGCCAGATAGAGTCCAGGTTTGGACAGACGATCGATGATCTGTCCGGCAAAAGGCCGTCCCAGCATGGCAGCCAGGGCAAAGGCCCCCACCATCGCACCCGCGCTGGATGTAGAGTCATAGGCACCGACAACATAGAGGGGCAGATTGGTCGACAAAGACAGCTGCACCAGTCCGATTAAAAAGCTGATCAGAGTGATGATCGAGAAAGCCGGTGTCCAGAGGCGCAGTGTGCCAGCTGGCTGCAAAACCGAGATTTCAGCCACGTGCTCAGACCAGTTTCAGGTAGCGGCCGATGTTGCGGAAGCAGACACCCTCGATGATTTCCTGCTCGATGGCTTCTGTTGCCGTGAATTCGCCATTGTCGATGTGTTCACCGACAAACTGGCACAGGACACGGCGGAAATAATCATGCCGGGTGTAGGACAAAAAGCTTCTGGAATCAGTGAGCATGCCAACAAACCAGGGCAGCATGCTCTGGGCGGCGATCGCCTTGATATGCTCATACATGCCGTCTTTCGAATCATTGAACCACCAGGCTGAACCAAACTGGACCTTGCCGGGCATGATACCATCGGCGAAGCAGTGTGGCAGGGTGGAAAGGACCAGGTTATCCTTGCTGTTCAATGAGTACAGGATCGTCGCCGGCAATGCTCCGGCAACCTCCAGGCGGCCCAGAAACTGGGCTAGCGGCTCGGCGACCGGGAAGTCATTCATGATGTCAAATCCAGCGTCTGCCCCCAGGCTCTGGAATTTCACCGGGTTGTTGTTGCGCAGGGCACCGATATGCAGTTGCATGACCCATTCATGTTCGTGGTAGAGCTTGGCCAGTTCGGTCAGGGTCTGGCTGCGGAAAGTTGCAATCTGGGCTGGTGTGAGGATGGCTCCGGACAGGCGGGCTTTGAGCACGGCGTCAGCTTCCGCTCTGCTCGATTCCGGCAGGTCCAGTTTTTCCAACGAATGGTCGGACATCAGGCAACCGGCTTCATCGAAGAATGCAACACGATTGCGGATGGCATCGAGCAGCGTCGCGTAATCGGTGATACCTGCCAATCCGGCCCGTTCAGAGAGCAGCCCAAGATAGTCCCGGTAATCAGGCAAATGGATGTTCAAGATCCGGTCCGGGCGGAAAGTCGGTACAACTGTGCAGACACTGTCAGGCCGGCGGGCCAATTCAAGATGGCTTTCCAATGTGTCAGTCGGATCATCAGTGGTACCGATCAGGCGAACATTGGACTGATGGATCAAGTCAGAGGGACGCAGGTGCCGCTCCCGGATCTGGCGATTACAGGTCTCATAGATCTCATCAGCAGTCGCTTCGCTCAGTTGGTCGGTGATGCCAAAATAGGTCTTCAATTCGAGGTAAACCCAGTGGTACAAGGGGCTTCCGACCAGCCGGGCCACGGTATGGGCAAAAGCGCGGAATTTCTCCAGCGGGGAGCCATCGCCCGTGACCAGACGTTCCGGTACGCCAGCAAAGCGCATGGCACGCCATTTATAATGGTCGTGTTTCAGCCACATGTCACTGATGTCGGAAAATTCCTTGTCCTCCAGGATTTCTTTGGCCGACAGGTGGCAATGGTAATCGAAAACAGGGGCATGTTCGGCGTAGCGGTGATACAAACGGCGGGCTGAGGGTGTGGTCAGCAACATCTCTGGTGAAAGCATGTAAATCCTCCTGATCAATCATCAACGGATCAATGTATCTAGTATCAATGGCTGGTAAAGGTCCTGGTGATGCAAATTTGCTGGTTAGCATGCAAATCTTGCTGGTTGCACCCGGCCCTGAAAGGAATCTGGTTACTGCCTGCTCAGTTTGGCTTCATACAAGTCGAGCAGGATATCCAGAGCCCTGCGTCCTTCTTCCAGGCCGATCGCAAAGGGCTGCTCCTTAAGGATTTTCTGGTAAAAGTCAGCGATCAGCAGGGCATGGCTTTTGCCCCAGTAGGATTTGCCAGCAGGGATGAACTGGTCCACTGCTTCAGAAACGGCATCCTCCCCCGTTTTGACAATTTGGTCAAAAGGTTCGAGCAGATTGCCCGATCGGTCCAGGACAGTCAGGCGATCCGAGCCTTCCAGGCGCAGGATGGCCCGCTCACAGACAATTTCCAGAAAGGGTTCTGAACTGGCAGGATAGGCATTGGTGGCATAGAACACACCGGTGGCTCCTGTTTCAAAGCGCAGTAGCAGGCTGGCGGTGTCTTCGACTTCGATCACATGTTCCAGATGGTCCGTGTGCAGATGGCCTTTGACCGAGGTGACCGGTTCATCAACCAACCAGAGCAGCAAATCCAGGGTGTGAATGGCCTGGTTGATCATCAGGCCGCCGCCTTCGGTCGCCCAGCGTCCCCTCCAGGGGCTTTGCAGATAATACTGGTCATCCCGCCACCAGGTGAGAAAGCCACGGGCGGCAAGAACCGGTCCGAACGTCTTGGCTGCCAGAAGCTGGCGGGCCTGCCTGGCTGCAAAGTTGTACCGGTTTTGCAGGCAGACACCGAATTGCCGGCCAGACTTCTGGACAGCTTCGGCCAGAATTTCCAGGTCAGCCTTTTGGGTAGCAGCTGGTTTTTCCAGCAACACATGGCACCCTGCCTGCAAAGCCTGGCAAGCCAGCTGAACATGGGTATGGTGCGGGGTCAGGATGTGGACAACATCCGGGTGGATGGTGGCGATCAGCTCATCTTGCGTCGTGAAGACGGCGGGCTCCCCCTGGCCGGACAATTCAGCTGCCTGCCTGGCCAGAGACCTCGCAGCATCGAGATCCGGATCCGCCAATCCGACCAGTTGAACGGCCTCACACTGGGCCAGAAGGCCGATGAGGTGAAGGGGCGCGATGGTCCCGCAGCCGACAAAGGCGACCCGGATCGTCTGGTTCTGCAGGCCGCTCATCACAGGACCTGGTTCTGCTGGGCAGCGAGGGTGCGGAAAGCAGAAATTCCGGCAGCAAAAGCTGTCAGTGCATCTGGGTAATCGCCCCCGACACCAACGTCCTGGCCACTGCCCGGATCACCCATCATGTGGATTTCCAAGGTTTTCAAACTCGCAAACTCAAACAAATGCGGCTCGATGGCGATCGACTGCCGGCCAGGCTTGGCAAGAAACAGCTTCAGGATCTCGGCGATCTGGCCGTCGCCCTGACCGGCAGCAACGATGTGGCCATCGGTGTGGCGGCAATCCTTGATGTGCAGGTATTCGATCCAGGAATCCAGGTCCTTGAAAGCTTGGAGGGGGTCACTGCCAACCTGGACATAATTGGCCGGATCAAGAATCGCCCCGAGCTTGTTCTGGAATGTCTGGTGAATGTCGACACACCGTTCGAGAACATCTCCGTAGATATCTTTTTCATTTTCGTGGAACAGTCGGACACCTTCGGCATCGGCCACTTCGATCAGACGCTCCAGACGCAACATGACTTCATCACGGTACTCAGCAGAACGACCGGCTGGAACATAGAAACTGAAAATCCTCAGACGCTGGCAGTCCAGAGCATGGGCTGTCTGGCTCAGACGCTTCAGGCGCTCCAACTCTGGTGCCAAGGGACTGTCAATCTGGACTTTCCCCAAGGGTGTGGCCAGGCAATTGACCTTGAGCGACGCCTGGTCGAGCGCGGTCTTGACGCGGGCGGTCATGGTTGAATCGAAATCCGCCACGTTGATCGAGTCAACGGTGCGCAGTTCAATCCCCGGTACACGGTTGGCTATGAGGGCCGCAATCTGGCCTTCGAGATCTTGGGCTGCTTCATCGGCAAAAGCAGAAAGTAGGATAGACATTGTTACACCTCGTTTGCTGTTATGACTTCTATTTTGACTCTGGTCATGCTGGAATGACCTTTCTGAAGTTGCCTAAAACATGGCAATAATTGCTCCGAATTGATTGGGAAGGGACTGCCTGGCCAAAAACCTCTGCTAAGGCTCTGGCCAGGCAATCCCTTAGATCCGTAGATCTGTTTGTATTGAAGATAAATCAAACCAAGGATTTCACCTAAGCTGCAGACGACTGATGATGGTTTGGGGGATCAATTATTTCGCAGCTGCTGCAATGATTTCGTCGCCACGCTTGGTCAGGCCAGCAATCGACCTCAGGCGTTGAATTTTTTCTTATCCGCCCAGAGGCCAATCGCCGGGTTGGAGATGTAGAAAATCTCCTCACCGTCCGGCAAGGTGTTCCAGCCATCCTTGAGTTCGGCTGGATTGTAGCGGGCTAGAGCGTCTGACAGCTGCATGTAGTTGAAATTGACCCCTTCGACTTCTTCCCTGGTCAAGTTCTCGACCGCATACGTGATCGAGAACCGGCCATCGGACGAGCCATGAATCAGATGGGCAGCTGCAGACAAATTCTCCTGCAGGTCTTCGTTTTCCTTATAGGCTTCGAGGACTTTCATCCGGCCGACATAGCCGTATTTGCGGATCAGCACGTCAATGCCAGCATCTTCACCGAATTTGCGCACGCCGGGGGCCAGGATCAACAGTTCGCCGTCATCGGCAATCGCCATCCGAGTCCGGTAGACGGACTTGTTGCCCAGCCACGTGCTCTTGAACTCGCGCTCATCCAGATAGACGACCACTTTTTTCGGGGCACGGTCGAGAAAAATCAAATTCCTTTGTTGGCTTTGTTCCAGAGCGTTTTCAAACAGGAATCGTTCGCGACCGATGTACAGGCCCTCAAGGTTGACCTCGCCTGCGTCGACAGTCGTGACCGTCAGGATGTACATCAGGGGCATGTTCTTGATGAAATGGGTTTCGGCATAGTCGAACACTTTTCGAACTGGGGAAAAATCTTTGCCCATGACACGTTCCATGCCATAGACGGCTCCCAGGAAATGAGAGCGGTTGATGATCGTCTTGCCACCACAGCCAACAAACACATTTTTGCTGTAATTGGCCATGCCGACGACTTCGTGCGGCACAACCTGGCCAACCGAGATGACCAGGTCATAACTGGGGTCGAGCAAGAGCTTGTTGACTTCGACATCGATCGGAAAATCGATCAGACCTTCGCTGACGTCGCGGACGAAATCTGCCGGTACCGTGCCGATGTTCACAACATCATCTTTCCAGCGGTGCGGGATAATGGCCGAATAAGGCACTTGCGAGCCAAAAAATTCCAGGCATTCAGCTTCGGTCATTGGGTCATGAGTACCGAGGGCCGGCATGATGTCAACCTGGCAGGTCTCTTTGAGCAACTCGTAGTACAGCGCTGTGATTTTTCCGGCATAAGAATGCAGGCGGGTCATGTCCGGTGGCAGAAGCAGGACTTTTTTCAAATTCTGACCCTCGATCGCTTTGGCCAGCGCTTCCAGCAGCTGTTCATCGGAGATGCGCTTGTCGGTGGCGCGGATCGATACATTGACCATGGAGGTCACCTCTCTCTGTTCGTTTTGATCATTTTCCGATCCAGTTCTGCGTGAACGGATCAGAACCACTGGGTGTGGAATGTGCCTTCTTTGTCCACGCGCTGGTAGGTATGGGCACCGAAATAGTCGCGCTGGGCCTGGAGCAGGGTAGCGGGCAAGGTCGCGGTGCGATAGCTGTCAAAGTAGGACAAGGCGCTGGAGAATGCAGGGACAGCTACACCGTTGATGGCTGCCGTGGCGACAACCTCACGCCAAGCGACTTGGTACTGTTCAAGGGTGTTCTTGAAATAGGGTGCCAGCATCAGATTATTCAGATCCGGATCAACCGCAAAAGCATCTTTGATCTGGTGCAGGAACTGGGCCCGGATGATGCAGCCACCACGGAAAATCATGGCGATGTTGCCGAGCTTGAGATCCCAGCCGTATTCCTCGGAAGCTGTTTTCATCAGGGAGAAGCCCTGGGCATAGGAACAGATCTTGCTGGCGTACAGGGCCTTGCGCACGGCCTCAATGAAAGCGGTGCGGTCACCAGTGAACGTCACGCCAGGGCCCTGGATCTGGCTGCTGGCTGCAACGCGTTCCGGCTTCAGGGCTGACATGCAGCGGGCAAAGACAGCTTCAGCGATCGTCGGAGCTGCCACACCGAGGTCAAGTGCATTTTGGCTGGTCCACTTGCCGGTGCCTTTCTGACCGGCAGCGTCCTTGATGATATCGACGACGGGCTTGCCGGTTTCCGGATCTATTTTGGTGAAGATATCGGCGGTAATTTCGATCAGGTAACTGTCGAGTTCGCCTTTGTTCCAGTCGGCAAAGACTTCGTGCAGCTCTGCGGCGGAAAGACCTAGGATTTCCTTGAGGAGGAAATAGGCCTCCGTGATCAGCTGCATGTCGCCATATTCGATGCCGTTGTGGACCATTTTGACATAATGGCCAGCGCCATCAGCACCAATGTAGGTGCTGCAGGGTTCGCCATCCACCTTGGCGGCGATGGCGTTGAAGATCGGAGCAATCAGCTCATAAGCATCCGGCTGGCCGCCCGGCATCAGCGCCGGACCCTTACGGGCGCCCTCCTCGCCACCGGACACACCGGAGCCGATGTAGCGGAAACCTTCGGCTTCGAGTTCACGGTTGCGGCGGACGGTGTCCTTGAAGAAGGAGTTGCCACCTTCGATCAGGATGTCACCCTTGTCGAGATACGGCTTGAGAGAGGCGATCATGTCATCGACCGGCTTGCCGTCTTTGATCATCATCATGATCCGGCGCGGGGTTTCCAGAGAGCTGACAAATTCTTCGATGCTCTTGGCTCCGATGATGTTTTCACCTTGCAGACCGTTGATGAATTCGTCTACGCGGTCGGTCCAGGGATCGTAGACCGAGACGCTGAACCCGTGGTTTTCGATGTTGAGGGCCAGGTTCTTGCCCATGACACCCAGGCCAATCATGCCAATATGTTGCTTACTCATAGGAATCTCCAATCTTTGTATGTGGTTGCTTGTCTAAAGATTAGCAAACCCGCCAAATTCTGACCGTCGATTTGTTACAGTTCTCACGTCTCCCACGGGGGATTGACTGGCAGATAGGTCTTGAATTCTGCGATCAGGGCGTCCTGATAGTCGCCGGCGAAGGTGCCATCGATGAATTTGTCAAAGGCCTCGTTATGGAAGCGGGCCCAGGAAGCATCTTCGGAACCGGGGTTGATCGGGTAGAACAACACCCCATTGGCTTTGGCTGCTTCGAGATCACCCATGGCGTCACCGACCATGATCACTTTTTCTGGATCATAGCGACCGGACATAGCGAGGCGGATCTGCTCTTTCTTGGTGCCGACTTCCTGGCCGGCCACAACAGTCATGTACTCGATCAGGCCATGTTCTGTCCATTCACGCTGCAGGGCTTCGGCTGGTGTGGCTGAAACGACGACCATTTCAGCCTGGGCTGCCCCTTTGACCAGGGACTCGCGGACCAGCGGGAACGGCGGGACACCATGGACGATTTCTTCGACGCTCTTGTTGGCCGGAATGGAGTAGCGCATGGCTTGCTTCAGGGATGGATCGCCGGTTTTCTCAATCGCCGCCTCGAGGGCCGGGTTGCCCAGTTTGGTTTCAACCTTGACCCATTCCTGTAGGCCAGTGGTGTCCGGGACTTTGAAACCACGGGCAATGACTTCCTTGCGCTTAGCCAGCAGATCCAGCGCCTTGATGATGGCGATGAACCGGTTGCAGCCGCGGTCGACGGAATATAAGTTGACAAATTCCCAACATTCGCGGGCAAATTTGGAGACCGGCTGGAGATCGTAGGCATTGATGAAGTTGGGCGCAAAACACTCTTTCTGTTTGATCTCCATCGCGTCAAAAGCACAGCCGTCGGAGTCGACGCAGATCATGTAGTCATGTTTCTTTTCCATGTCCATCAGTGCTTGGGCAGGGTTACTCATGGGGGGTCCTCCTGGTTTTCAATCTTATTTCGAGATGGTGGTTTCAAAGGTCCGGTTCGGGATTGACTCAAGTGTGTTTAAAGTTGCTTAGAACTGATAAGGTGGCAATTTCTTTTCGGCATAGATGGGTTTAAAACGGGCAAACCGCATCAGGCCATTGACCATGGGTACAGTCACGAAGTCTTCGCCAATCAGGGGGCGGGCGTAGGCCAGGAACTCATCCGTAACGTCGTTGCGTTCAGCGGTAAGCCAGCTAGCCGGGAAGGTGCGCTCCGAGTTGGCGACCAGGGACAGGTCAACTTTGCCATACTGGACGTTGTACACAGCGCCCGGCTGACGGGTCAGGGTCGACATGTAGCCATTTCCTGACTCCAGCGCAACCAGCACGGCCTGCTGGCCCAGGCGATACGCTTCATCCAGATCAACCGGTGAAGCCAGGTTGATCTGGACCCGCTGGTCTATGCCTGGCACCTGGCCACGTGCTTTGAGCTTATGGGCATTGAGGTAGTTGACGACCGTCTGGCTAACGGTTGTCTGGCTGGCACCAAACTGCGTATGGCCAAAGGAATCTTTGCTTTCACCCAGATCACCGACATCGAGGCCTTCACTGACCACGACCATGGCCCGTCCTGATTTCTGGATCTGGCGATCGACCTGGTCGGCAATTTCCGGCAAACTCAGGCCTGCTTCAGACATGTAGATCAAAAGCGGCATCTCGCGATCTGGATCGGCCAGGCGGGCAGCAGCCGGGATATAGCCAATTTTGCGGCCCATGGCCTGCATCACCAGGATCGGGTCGACAGTCGCAGAACCGCGATTCTCTTCGTTGGCGTTCTGGATCAGCGAGGTCCAGTATCTGGCCACACTGCCATATCCCGGGGTGTGGTCGATGATCTGGAATTCAGTATCCCCGACGTCATTGTCGATCGTCTTGGGCACCCCAGTCGCGATCAGTTCATACCCGCTCTGAGCAGCCAGTTGGCTGATCTTGTGGGCGGTGTCCATCGAATCGTTGCCACCAATGTAGAACAGGTAGCCGACATCGTGGGCCTTGAGCACGTCGATGACGCGGTCAAAATCCTGGGGACGGTTGGACTTGAGTTTGTAGCGGCAGGTGCCAATCGCTCCGGCGGAAGGGGTGGTCCGCAGCAGGGCAATTTCGTCGCGGTCCTGGGAACTGAGATTGAGCAGTTCTTCGCGCAGGATTCCTTCGACACCATGGTAACCGGCATAGACGGTGCCGAAGGTATCCGGATTGCTAAGACACGTTTCGATGATGCCGCGCAAGGAATTATTGATGACCGGGGTTGGTCCTCCGGACTGGGAAATGACGACATTTCTGGGTTTGTTCATGATAGCGTCCTCACGATTGTTACAATTTTGCAGGTTGCAAAGCCAGGATGGTTCAATTCGTTGGCAAGACTTCTTATCTCCGGGTTTCCCACTTATCACACCAGACCAGGTCGTTGGGCGTGCCTGCAATCATCTGTTCCACCCAGGCGATCTGTTCCTCATTCAAATAAAATGGTTTCGTCTTCAAATCAACCATGGCAATCTCCTTTTTGTGCAACCAGTAAATTTTTTCTTTGATTCGATTATAAAATCCAAACAACATGCCACCCCGGTGAATCTTGCTCCCGGACTGGCAGATATTGCTGATGAATTGAAACAGCTGTCCGAAAGGGCCAGCTAAGCACGTGTCCGGCTTAAAGCAGGCCTTATGGAGGTGCCGAAGTAAAAAAGACTGCCCTGGGCCGGTTTGCGGCGATACTGGGCAGTCTTTCGAAATTTGCAGGATGGGTTTATTTGGAGGGTTACGTGTAGATTCGTTCCAAGACCTTATCCATGATCCGGGCGGTGAGTTGAGAGGATTCATGACTGACGAGGGGCTTCTCACCATCGGTGATACAGCGGCCGAATTGCTCGATCTCAAGGGTGTAGTTATTCGGGCAGTCGACGATAACGGTGTCCGGCTGGCTCTTAGTCATCAATTTGATTTTGGAGGTCCCCTGGAAATTGAAAGCAGGGCTGACAGACAGGATGCCTTCGCTGCCAACGATGGTGCATTCATTGCGGGCCTCGGTCCGGAAAGAACAGTAGGAAATGGCATCTACCGGACCTGGGAAGGAGAAGGTCGCCAGGCAACTTTCATCAACCTGGCTGTCGGGTCCGATGTACGCGCTGGCCTGGACCGAATCAGGAAGTCGGCCCATCAGATGGGCGATCAAGTCGATGTTGTAGCATCCGACATCATAGGTCGCGCCACCTTTGAGGTCAGATTTGAGACGGACATTGTCCATGTCTTGCAAATTGTAGCAAAAATAAGCTTCGATCAGACGGATGTCACCGATTTGACCGGATTGGATCAAGGTCTCGATCGTTCGTGTCAGGGGGCTGTGACGATAGGCAAAGGCCTCCATGAGCAAGACCCCATTCGCGTCGCAAGCCGCCTGCATGGCGATGACTTCAGATGCATTGACACCCAGCGGTTTCTCGCACAGGACATTTTTCTTGGCCGCTGCGGCTTTTTTCACCCATTCAGCGTGCAAACTGTTGGGCAACGGAATATAGACGGCATCAATAGACGGGTCAGAGAGCAGGGCCTCATAGGATGTGTATGAATGCAGTGGCCGGAATTTCTCTTCGAACTGGTGGAGGCGTTCACTGTCGGACCGGCTGGCGATGCCATAAAGAACCGCATTGTCTGCCTGGAGCAAGGCGGGAATGACATGCTTTTCTGCTATGCCCGCACAGCCAAGCACACCCCAGTTGATTTTTTTTGAAGTCATACGGCCCTCCCTGGCTGATTCAGAATAGTTTTTTCAGATTGCCCAGCATGTCACCGGCCTGGTCTAGTGTCAGTTTGGCTTTGATGCCACTGACCAGAGCATTGATCTGGTCATCCGGCAGGTTGATGCCCAGAATGCCTTCCAGAGTCTTGACAGGCTCTTGGGTGAATTGGGTTGCAAGCGATGGATCCGACTTGATTTTGCCGACGATTTCTTCGATTTTTGCCTGGATATCCATGATTTAATCCTTTCCGGCGCAACAGCCAAACAGGTGTTTGAGATCCTTGCCCCTTCATTGTAGCACGAATGCAAAGAGGGAACGCCATCGCTTTTTCGACAACCCGATCAACAACGACTCATCAACCCCCAAACTGAATCAGCAAATTATGCTAATAATAGGTCATATTCTGCTAGGCAATTACGCACACGTGTGATAAACTGCGATCATGGACCTAAACCTGAAAGGAGTCTATGATCATGGGCAAAAAAATTCGCATTGGCATGCTCGGTGCCGGACGCATTGGCAAGCTGC
>JAQUEY010000104.1:6910-8187 GCA_028684955.1 Eubacteriales bacterium | reverse complement strand
GGCCGTCCCGGCCCAGTCCTGGTCAACGTCCCCAAAGATCTCCTGGCACTCCAGATCGACCCGGCTCCCGAGGGCCGCCAAACCAGTACGTATGTCCGCCATCGCCCGGCAAAGGTCCGCACCGAGGGCATGACTGACCAAGTCTATGCTGCATTGGCCAAGGCGAAAAAGCCCCTGCTTCTGGCTGGCGGCGGTTGTGTCATCTCCAATAGCGGCGTCCAGGACATGATGGAATTCATCCGCTGCCTGGGCATCCCGGTTGCCACCACCCTGATGGGCAAAGGTGCCGTTGCACCGGACCATCCAAAATACCTCGGCCACATCGGCATGCACGGTACACCTCAGGCCAATACGGCTCTTGGCACCTGCGATTTGCTGCTGGCTGTCGGCTGCCGCTTCAGTGACCGCATCATCGGTGACCCGGACCTCTACAACCAGGATAAGAAGCGCGTGATCGTCCATGTCGACATCGATGATGCCGAAATCGGCAAAAATGTCCGTGTCGACATCGGGATCGAAGACGATGCCGCCGATTTTTTCCGCACCATGGCTGCCAATTACCCCGCAGACCATACCTGTGGCGTTTTCTCCGAAGACTGGCTTGAGTGGATTGACAGCCTGATGGCAAAAAAGAAGCGCTACGATGAGTTGGTTGAGCAGATGTATGTGCCGACCTACCCGCTGCTACCGCAGTACCTGATCCATCGCATTGCCCAGGCCTACAAGGGCACCAATCCGATCGTCGTCACCGATGTCGGCCAGCACCAGATGTTCGCCACCCAGCATTTCCCGGTCGAATCACCGCGCAGCTGGATCACGTCCGGCGGCCTGGGCACGATGGGATTCGGTTTGCCGGCTGCCATTGGCGCTTCATTTGCCGACCGCACGCGCCCAACCCTCCTGTTCGTCGGCGATGGCGGTTTTCAGATGACCTTCCAGGAACTCGGCGTGCTGGCCAATCTCCAGCTGCCGGTCAAGATCTTCATCATGGATAACGGCAGCCTCGGCATGGTCCGCCAGTGGCAGGATCTCTTCTTCAACAAACGTTTCTCCCATTCCGGCATGGAAGGCACCCCCGATTTCAATATGATCGCCAAGGCGTACAACTTGCCCTGCGGGTTTGCCAATGACGAGGCCAGCCTCAGCCGCGAGATTGAGAAATGCGTCACAACCGAAGGTCCCTACCTCGTCCACTGCATCATCGACACTGGCGAAAACGTCTACCCGATGATACCGGCCGGCCGCATGCCCAACGACCTGATCATGCCCGGCATGGA
>JAQUEY010000104.1:0-6810 GCA_028684955.1 Eubacteriales bacterium | reverse complement strand
CGCCATGCACGTTGCAGTCATGCAGCTCGACTTGATGCTCTACAGCTGCCATTCCCTCAAAGATAAGCGCTCCGTTGCCAGCCGCCTCAAGGCCGACCTGCAGCACCGTTTCGCCGTCTCCGTCGCTGAAGTCGCCTTCCAGGAGCAGCACAGCCGCCTTGGCCTCGGTATCGCCGCAGCAGGCAGCGACCACACAACTCTTGAAAAACTCCTCCAATCCATCGAAAACCACGCCGAAACCTGGCCAAATCTCGAAATTCTCAGCATTGAACGCGAAATCCTGGTGGTGTGACTAAAAAGGGACGGCGTCTCAATATTGGCACTTTTTGTTTTTGTGGAGGATTTGCCCCAGATTGTTTATAATTGATTGATCATCCGTTTTATCCATGATTTCGGGAGGCCTGTATGCTGGTTTTAGTGATCAACACCAATCGCACGTTTTTGAAATATCAATTGATCCGGGTTGGAAGTGGTGAGGTGCTGGCCAAGGGTCTGTGTGACCGGATCGGATTGGGAAAATCATCGCTATCGCTTGCCCGCCGTGATGCTGATCCAGTCACGACTGTTATGGATTTGCCAACGATTGAAGCAGCTGTCACAGCTGTTATCAAGGTCTTGACATCGGCCAGGCAAGGCGTGATCAAGAGTAAAAGCGCCATCGAAGCCGTCGGCCACCGCATCGTCCACGGCGGCGAGACATTCACGGCACCGGCGATCATCACACCAGAAATCAAGCGCACCATCGAAGCATACAATCACCTCGCTCCGTTGCACAACCCACCTAGCATGGAGGGTATCCTGGCCTGTGAAAAAGCACTGCCAGGAGTCCCGCAAGTGGCTGTTTTTGACACGGCTTTCCATCACACCATGCCAGAAAAAGCCGCCATCTATGCCCTGCCCTACGAGTTCTACGAAAAATATGATGTCCGCAAATATGGCTTCCATGGCACATCCCATGCTTATGTCAGCCAGCGGGCCGCAGTACTTCTGGGCCAACCGATCGACACGCTCAAAATCATCACGTGCCACCTCGGATTTGGTTCCTCCATCGCTGCCGTTGACCGGGGTCGCAGCGTCGATACGTCTATGGGACTGACCCCGCTGGCTGGCCTGGCCATGTGCAGCCGCAGCGGCGACATCGACCCTGCGATCGTCACCTTCCTGATGGAAAAAGAACACCTCGATATTGACGGCATGGAAAATCTGCTCAACAACCAGTCCGGCCTTTTCGGCATTTCCGGTGTCAGTCCCGATCTGCGCGACATCTATGCTGCCGCAGGTGAGGGCAACAAGCGGGCAGCCCTGGCGATCGACCTTTTCAAATACCAGTGCCGCAAACTGATCGGTGCCTACACCTCGACCATGGGTGGCGTCGATGCAGTCGTATTCACAGCCGGTATTGGCGAAAACGCCCCTGACATCCGGGCTGGCGCCTGCAAGGACTTGGGCTTCATGGGCATCTCGATCGATCCCTACCGCAATGCTGCAGCCATTGGCACGGAAGCGATCATTTCTGACGACGATTCACCCGTCAAGGTCCTCGTCATCCCCACCCAAGAAGAACTCGTCATCGCCCAGGAAACCGCCCGCGTCTGTGGCCACGGCATTTAACGACAAATACGCGGCGCAGCTCGTCCTTGGACAAAGTTATGAGGAAGTGTCCAGATCATCCCACCCAGCCAGGCAGGTTTAAAAGTACAAAATAGATCACTCAACCGCCTTCAAGGCACTGACCATGTCGACGCGCTTGAGGCGGTTGTGCATGATCAGCATGACGACCAGGGAGAAGGCAAAGGTGAAGGCGGCGGCCAGGGCATAGGTGCTCCACCAGACATAAGGGTCCAGCAGGACATTGGATGGCGCCATCGAACTGATCACAAAGTAATGCAGCACGCGACCGAAGCCAAAACCAGTCACAATGCCGATGGCAGTCAGCGTCATGGTTTCTCGGTAGACATAGGCTGTGACTTCCTTGGGATAGAAACCCAGGACCATGATCGTCGAGAGCTCGCGGATCCGTTCTGAGACATTGATGTTGGTCAGGTTGTAGAGGACCACGATGGCGAGCAGGGAAGAAGCGATCAGGATCACGAGCACGATGATGTTCATCGACGCCATCAGCTTGTGCACCGTTTCGCTGGTGGAGTAGGAACTGATCGAGCTGAAAACGATTTCCTGGTCGAGCATGGTGCGAGAAAAGGAACTGGCCATATCTGGATCCTGTTGATTGAGCACCACGTAGTTGCTGTTAGGGCGGTAGGGTTTACCAAAAAGGTCTTCATAATCAGCGATCGAAAGGTAGAGGTAGTGCCCTGTGTAGTTTTCCGTAACACCACCGATGGTGATGGGGTGCACTCGTCCATCCGGGTCTTCGTAATCGAGGGTGTCTCCGGCGCGCAATCCCAGAAGCAGTGCCATCTTTTCCGAAATCACGGCCCCCTGGTCCAGTTGGAGTGGCTGCTTCAGGATCCGGCTGCGTAACACATTGATTTCGGTGAATTGCGCCGCATCAGCTGGCACAACCAGCGTGATATCCTGGTCGAGCTTGCCAGGGACCGCGATGATTCCCTGTTCAATCCGCGCTGGATATAACTGGCTGATCCGGCTGTCATTGTTCAGCAGCTCCTGATACGCATTCAGATCTGCTGGATCGGCTTCATCGTCGTAAATGACCAGGGTGTCATAGCGGAACAGGTCGCCATACTGTTTGGGAATGATCGAACCGATCGAGTCTCGGATGCCAAAGCCCATGAAAATCAGGGCGGCGCAGCCGGAGACACCAAGGATCGTCATCATCATGCGCTTCTTGAACCGGAAAATATTCCTGGCCGTGACCTTGCTGTGGAAAGACAGCCGTTTCCAGACGGGCGTGATCCGCTCGAGCAGAATGCGTGTTCCAGCTTTGGGTGCCTTGGGCCGCAGCAGGGAGGCGACATTTTCCCTGAGGGAAGTATACGTTGTCATGAGTGCGACCAGGCCCGTGCAGAGCAGACTGATCAGGACGGCAAGGATGCTGTAGATGACAGGCAGATCAGGGATGGCCTCGGTGAAGATGAAATTGGACGAATAGGCCATGAACACCGTCGGCATCAGGATCTTGTGCCCGGCTACCATCCCCAGGAGGCTGCCAATCAGGCTGGGCAGACTGCCATACAGGAGATATTTGCTGACGATATCCCAGTTGGAATAACTCAAAGCCTTGAGTGTACCGATCTGCAGGCGTTGTTCATCGACCATGCGGGTCATGGTTGTCAGTGATACCAGCAGGGCAATCAGGAAAAAGAACACCGGGAAGATGTAGGACAGGAAATCCATGCTCTCAGAGTTTTCGATAAACTGGAAAAATCCCGGGTCCTTGTAGCGGTCCTGGATGGTGTAATCGGGCACCTTGAGGCGGGCCAGCTGGCGCCTGGCATCAGATATCTCTTCTTTGCCTTCCGAAATGTCTTCCCGCGCCCCCGGCAACTGATCGTTGTATTCTGCGAGGCCTTCTTCGTACTCTTTTTCGCCATCGAGCAGATCCTGGTAAGCATCCTCCAGTTCCTGCAGTCCCTTGGCCTGCTCACGTGCCAGCGTTTGGCGTGCCTCCTCAAGATCAAGTAGACCCTGATCGTATTCCGCCTGGCCCTCTTCGAGTTCGGCCCGCGCATCAGCAAGCTCGGCCGTTCCTTCGTCGAGCTTTTTCCTGGCAGCTGCAAGCTCGGCGACCCCCGCCTCATAATCTTCATAGTTCGCATTGAAAAGCACCATCTGGGCATCGAGTTCTACCTGGCCCTGGTCGAGCTGAGCTTGACCAGCATCCAGCTGTGCCTGGGCTGCGAGCAAGGTGGATTTGTTTTGCAGCAATGTCAGCAGGGTGGTCAAGTTTGCCTTAGCTTCGACCAGCGCAGCGCTTGTTGCCTTGGCCTGTTGATAGTTCGACAAAAGCGTCAGCTCTGAGTTTATTACAGTGATCTGATCCTCGACCGCCGCAATTTCTGATTCAGCAGCCAGCTTTTCTTCGTCTGTGGCAAGTTCGTCAGCCAGGATCGCTTCGAGTTCAAGCAACTGTTCTTCCAGCAGGTCCTTGTCTGCCGTCAATTTGGCCGCGGCCTGTTCGATCGCCAAATCATCCATCACCAGTGGATCTTCTGACACAGGGACATATCCTGCCGCCACCAGAGCCTGCGCTGCATCCTGCACCACTTGCTCTGCTACCAGGATCTGAACGTCCAATTCCGAAATCTGCCCTTGAACAAGCAGGATCTGGCTGTCGACAGCATCATCAGCGGTTGACAGCCCAGCCTGGGCGAGGCCATCGTTGATGGCTTGAAGACCTGATTCAACTTCCACGCGTTGCAGGTCCAGGGCCTGATGCTGACTGTCAATCTCCGCCTGAGCAGCGTCCAGCTGGGCCCGGCCATCTTCCAGTTGCTCCTCGGCCTCTTCGAGTTCGTCTTTGCCCTCTTCGTAAGCTTTGCGGCCATCGGCCAGCTCCTGCTCACCATCGATCAGCTTGGACCAGCCGTCATCTAGTTTAGCTTTGGCTTCTACCAGCTCGGCTTCACCATCCTTGATTTTTGCCCGGGCATCGCGAATTTCTTGGTCAAAGGTGGTCTTGCCTTCCTCATAGTCAAGCAGGCCCTGGTCCAGATCTGCCCGTGCGTCCAGGAGTTTTTGCCGAGCGTCGACCAGTTCCTGCTCCGCTTCAGTCAAATCACCTTCTGCAGAGATGATTTCAGCCAGACCTTCGCGCTGGTAGCGCTTCAGGCGGATCTCCGGGCGGGAAGCAAAGACCTGGTCCAGTTCGTCGACATGAGCCAGCATCCGGGTCTTGTACAGGTCAGAGTAGCTGTCGAGTCCAGACACGTCGTCAAACTGCAGTCGTGCCAGGCTGTGGTTTTCCAGATTGAAACTCTCTTGCAGCAGGACGCCGAAGTAATGGACCTTGCCATTGCCGATGGAGGCGCTGCCTTTGTTGTCGAGCGCCAGATATTCAGGTGACAGGACAAAGCCGGTGACGGTGAACGAAAACTGCTCCAGGACATCTTCGTCACCAAATTGTTCGGGGGTAAAACGGATGACATCATCCAGCGCAAACCCTGCCGTGAGCATTTCGGCATCGAGCGCAATTTCGCTGGCCTTGTCAGGCAGGCGACCACTGACGAGTTCATAACCGGGCAAGACTGACAGGCCTTCGAGCCGAACCACTCTGTCAGTATCCTGGATCAGCACGTCCGTCCGGTAGTTATAATCCAGGACGGATACCCCTGGCAGGGCAGCCAGCAAAACTTTGTCGGCACTTTCCAGTCCGAAAGGTGTGGCCACGATAAGATCTTGCAGGTTGTTTTTTTCGACAAAGGTCAGGACCGTCTTGCGCATGGTCGGACCCGTGACGTATAAACCGACGAAAATAAACGATCCGAGCGCGATCATGATCAGGATCGACAGGAACCGTGTGATCGATTTGGCAAATTCCCGGCGGATGTCCAGGAAAAGAGCTCGTTTGCTTCGCAGTTTGTTCGATCGCGCTGGCATGTGCGATCGCCTACCATTCAATCGCATCGATGGAAAGGGGTTTTTCGTTATGCGTGATCCGGCGCACCTTGGCATCGTTGATTTCGATGATGCGGTCGGCGATCGGCGTGATCGCCTGGTTGTGCGTGATCACGATGACGGTCGTGCCCGTCTCATGGCAAGTCTGCTG
Organism: Eubacteriales bacterium; assembly: GCA_028684955.1. GTDB lineage: Bacteria > Bacillota > Clostridia > Saccharofermentanales > UBA5734 > UBA5734. The sequence continues at coordinate 1,124 of JAQUEY010000104.1, read as the reverse complement.
CAGCAGCTTGAGGATTTCCTTGCCCGTATGGTAATCGAGCGCGCCAGTCGGTTCATCGGCCAGGAGCATTTTAGGATTTTTAGCCAGAGCACGCGCGATTGCGACCCGCTGCTGTTCGCCGCCGGACAGCTGGGCGGGGAAATTATCCAGACGGTGGCCCAGCCCGACCTGTTGCAGGACGAGCTCAGGATCCTTGGCTCCCGGCACGATCGAGGCCGACAGCTCAACATTCTCCAGCGTGGTCAGATTGGGCATCAGGTTGTAGAACTGGAAGACAAAACCGATCGACAAGCGCCGGTAGGTCGTCAAGTCCCGCTGCGAAAGCCGCGCGATGTCGCGCCCATCCACCAGGACTTGCCCCTCGTCACACGTGTCCATACCACCGAGAATATTCAGCACCGTCGACTTGCCAGCCCCTGAAGGGCCGACAATCACCGTAAACTCACCCTTTTCGATTCCGAAATCAATCCCGTTATTGGCCACGATCGTCGTACTGCCCATGTGGTAGCGCTTATGACAATCAATCATCTCAATAAAAGCCATGCCATCATCCCCTATCTATTTCAGTATACACCGCAGGGGGCGGCAGGGGTGCCTTTCAGGTACGCTGGTCGAAAATCAAAGTCAGGGAGAGCAGGCCCATGAGGGTGCCAATGCCAAAAAAAAGGATGTGCTGAAAAGCGATCGACCTGAGCAGGAGGCACTGGATAACAATCCAGAACACGAGCGTTGCGCTGAAAAAGCCACTGAGAAAACCTTGCCAGCGCCATTTCAGGACAAACATGCCTGCACTGAGAAGATTGCCAATGCCTAGCAACACCAGCAAGATCAGCCCAGGGATCAAGTACGTATCAAACGGAGAGTCCTTCAAGGCATCGGTCGTCATGCCTAACGGTTCATAGGGATTCAATATGGCAGCAAATCCTCCGACCAGCGCCCCGATTCCGACCAGTACATGCAACGAAAATAAAATTAACCTGGATACTCTCATAGTCGCCTCCCAATGGTGTCGTTTTTCATATTTTGGTTGATTATACCCGGATTGTGATTTTGTCACAAACTCTTTTCAAGTGGCTGGAAGTTATTTAGAATAATTCCAAGGAAGCAGGTCTGGCTGGTTGAGT
>JAQUEY010000103.1 GCA_028684955.1 Eubacteriales bacterium | reverse complement strand
GTCCTGTTGATCAGGCTGATCAGCCCATTGAGGACATTGAGCAGGGTCGAATAAGAGACCAGGAAATCCGGCTGCTCGCGGCGGATGATCCAGGCCAGCCGGAAAACACTGAGCACTTTGTCTACAGGCTCAGGGAAAGGTGAGGCATGGTTTTTGAGATCGACAACCTTGATCTCCTGCTCGGGATGATAGAAAGCTTTGGTCATATCATAGGTGTAGAACACAACAGCATGGCCTTTTTGGTGCAGCAACCGGGCTGTTTCAACCGCTTGCTTTTCTGCGCCGCCCTGGACCAGTCCAGAAAAAAAAGAAACACTGGCTTTTGGATCTTGCTGTCTGTCGGTCATGATTCGCGGATCTTCCTGTACTGTTCATAGCCGGGATCGCTAAAACGATCGGTCATGAAGGTCTGGTGGATAGCAAGCGGTCCAGGACTCTGCGCATAGGCCACACTCTCTTGGGCGATGGCTGGGTAGGACAAAGCCTGGCCCAATTGCTGGGTTGCCGACCTAAAAGCAGCCAGGAGCTCAGGATGATCAATCAGAAGCTGCATTTTTTCCTGGATTTCATGGATCGAGCCTTCGTACAGGAACAATCCCGAATCATCGATCAGATGGCACGTGCTGCCATAGTAACGCAAAACCAGCGGCAATCCAGCCGCCAGGCTGTCTTCCAGCAAAGTCGTGTGGCGCGTATTCCAGATCCCGAAATGGCTGTGAATCAAGACGGTCAGCGTGTCCTGGCGATTCAGCCAGCCCAGGGCAAGGACGCGGCTGTCTTGATTGATTAGGGTCTGCAGGCTTGGATCTTCAATGGACCCGAACAGGATCAGGCGAACATTGGAATTTGGAATCCGCTGGAAAGCCCGGACGATCCGGTCCACCTGCTTGTCCCGGGTCATTTTGCCACCATGGACGATCAGGATCTGGTCTTCTGTCAAGTGATGGCTAGCCAGGAACTGGGCGCGATCGATCACTGGCTGGAAATGATCCGTGTCGGTACCGATCGGCAGCAGCCGGATCTTGTCCGGGTCAATCCCCAGTTCTTCTTCCAGGAACAGGCAGCGGGACGGGGTGACACCAAAAAATAGATCCACCGGTTTCGTCCAGAGTCGGAGCAGGGTTTTCCAGATCCCGTTGTAATAGACCGTTTTGAGGAACCGGTTATGGATCGAGATGGTCAGGTCGGCGTGGTTATCGATCGCCAGGAAAACGTCCGGGTGGCTTTTTTTATACTGGCAAACAGTCCGGACAGACAGGGTGGTTGGCATGTGTTGCCAGATGTAATCTGGTTTCTCCTGCTCGAGGATCCGCGCCAGTCCCTTGAACAGGACGAATTTGTCCTTCAGCTCACCCCAGACAGGCAGCCGGATCACGCGAAAACCATGCTCCAGGGTCTCCCCTGCCGGAAATTTCCGCTTTGCTTTCTGATTGAAGCCGCTGGACAAGGTCGACGTAATCAGAACGACTTCATGCCCCAGTTGCTGTTGGTAGTAGGGCAGCAAGTTCTCCTGATAGCCCATGCCAGGATTCAAGTATTGCGCAACATGAACGATTTTCATCGGCTACTCGGACGGGCTGTGCTGACTGCATCCCGGGGTCCTAATGCTTCACCCAGCAGGTCGCGGTACAGATCAATGTATTTGTGGAAATTATCCTGGCTGTTGTAGGCTGACTCGGCCTTTTCCCGGCAGGCCCGGGTATAGGTAGCTTTGCCGTTGGCTTTGATCTGGCGGATTTTTGCCAACAGGTCTTGGACATTGCCTTGCTCGGCAATCAGGCCGGTGGCCGCATCAATGCTCTCAATGCTGCCGCCGGTCCGATACGTCACCACAGGTGTACCGCTGGCCAGGGCTTCCAGATTGGTGGTGGGGAAATTGTCCTCCAGGGTAGGGTTGATGAAGACATCTGCGGCAGCGTAGATGTCCGCCAGTTCCCTGACATCGTGGGTTCGGGTGATGCCGATGACGCCCTTGGGGATCTGTTTCTTCTGGTGTGGGTCCAGACCGACCATGACCAGGATTTCATCTGCGGTCAGAAGCTGCGTCAATTCTAGCAAAGAAGGCAATCCCTTGCGCTTGCCCCAGGCTGTCGCCACAGCCAGGATCACATAGCGGTCCTGACAGTGGTAACGTTGGCGAAAGTCGTTGTCATGGGGCTTGAAAACCGCCAGATTGACCCCATTGGGGATCACACGCACGGGGTAAGACTTGAGATACGAGTCCTCAATCAAGCCCTTGAGCCAGTAGGACGGCGACACCAGGACCAGATTGGCAAGTCCGGTGAACAAGTTTTTCTTGTCCCGGTAATTGCGCCGGGAATTGTCGAGTAGCAAGCTGATCGGGTAGCGGTATTTCTCCGGGCAGTGATGACATTCGGTCTTCCAACGGTCACAGTGGGCGTAGTCAAAATAGCCGCAATGGCCGGTGAAGGCCCAGCAGTCATGCTGAGTCCAGACGACGGGGATGTTGATTTTTTTCAAGTAATCAAACAGGATCTTGATGTTGACATAATAGCCATGGGCAATGTGCAAATGGACCAGGTCGGGCTGGTAGTCTGCGATTTTTTGGATCAGGCGCCGGGTAGCCAGGACCGACGCGAAGGATTGGCGGTCTGTCGCGAAGGTATAGGCAACGTGGAGCAGAAAACTGAGATCGCCAGCAAATTTAAAACCATCCTGACAGTACTTTGACGGCTTGCGCCCGAAAGCGACCAGGCTCTCATGGCCTTGTGCCTGCAAAAGGGTATGGATGTCTTTGGCTATCCGGCCTGTACTGGCTACGCCGCAAAAAGAATTGATCTGCAAGATTCTCATGATTTGGGGCGACTCACGCGGTTTTCATTGAGGTGGAAATTGTTCAGGAGCATTTCGTAGAGGAGTTTGTGTTTCTGGATCTCGACGTCCAGGATGATGCCTACGGAAAAGGACAGCAGGGAGCTCAGCCCAATGATGCCACAGACGATCAGGGTCGGGAATTTGGCCACAAGGCCGGTGCGGGAAAAATCCATCAGGACGGGAATGAACAGGGCGATTGCCAAGACCATCAGGGCAACGGCAACCGTACCGAAAAAGACCAGGGGTTTGTAATTCTTGAACAGCATGAAAATGGTGCGCAGGACCTTGGCCCCGTCGGAGAAGGTATTGAGCTTAGACTCGCTGCCTTCAGGACGATCACGGTAATCCACTTTGACCTGGCGGATGAGGAAATTCTTGTCCACGGCATGGATGGTCATCTCTGTTTCAATTTCAAAGCCCTTGGACATGATCGGCAGACATTTGGCAAATTCGCGGCTCAAGGCCCGGTAGCCGGTCATGATGTCACGGACATTGGATTTGAACAGGGAATTGATCAGCTTTCTGACCAGGACATTGCCTGAATTGTGGAAAGGCCGCTTGTTCTCGGTGAAGTAGGTCGAGGAGAGGCGGTCTCCGACCACCATGTCGGCCTTACCCTCCAGAACGAGCTGGACCATCTCCGGCGCCGATTCAGCTGGATAGGTGTCATCCCCATCGGTGAGCAGGTAGCAATCGGCATCGATGTCTCTGAGCATGCTTTTGATGACATTGCCTTTGCCCTGGCGGTATTCATGGCGTATGTAAATTTTGGCATCGTTCTGCCCTAGTTCCCGGACAATTTCGGCTGTCCGGTCACTGGAATTATTGTCATAAACATAGATGGAAGCCTCCGGCAGGGCAGCCCGGTAATCATAGATTACTTGGGCAACCGTTTGCTCCTCGTTGTAACAGGGGATGAGGACTGCAACTTCAGACATGATTGGCTGACCTTCCTTTGCGTGATTGAATGTTCAGGTATCCGATGAAAATAACAAGAATCAGGATACTGAGCCCGATCGACATCAGAATCTTGGACGTGATCCGGATCGATTGAGTTCCCACCAGGTAAAAAGACAGGTCCCCTTCAGTCTCGTATTCGCCGTAGTAGAGTTTTCCACCGCTATAGGAGTTCTCACGGGTGCTCCAAAGTCCAATCGATTGCCCCTGAGTGGTTGTGATCCCCGATACTTCAAAGGCATAGAGGGATTTTCGGGCTGGCAAGGGTTGGGCCAAGGTGAATTCATGGAAATTGTTATCCACAATCTCTGCAGCTGAGATGGCTTCCTCATGGTAAGTCTCACCAGATTCTGGATCATACACCCGGAAATAGAGATCACCTGGATTTATCCGGCCATAGGTGGCCATTTTGATCCCGATTCTGGCGATCTCCTGACTGGCCGTGATCGTCTGGCTGACAGGGTTTTCCCCCTGGATGCCTCCGATTGGATACTCTTCGACATCATTCATGACAAACACTTTGCTGTCGAGTGGCAGGATGATCGACTGGTTCACTAAAACGAACACAAACAGGACAAGGACTGCTATCAAGGTTAGGTGCAACAGCGTGTTCAGGATTTTTCCAAGATAGAATTTTGTGGGTAACATCTGTCGTTTCCTGTCCATGTTAATAAATCATCCGGATCAAGGTCAACGCGCTGTAGGTCAGGGCTAAACCGGAAAACCCAGCCACGCGATGGGTGAAAAATGGATCTTTGGTGATCTGGACTGGGCTTTTAATCACAAGGAACGGCAGGATGAACAAAGGGATGAAGTAGCGGCCCTGCACGCCCAGCATTAGGGATCCGCCGATTTCATTGACATCATCATAGATGTACAAGCCGATGAAGATGGCAGCCACCGTTCCACCCAAGGCCAGCAAAATCAGAAGCTTTTGCAGAAGATTTAGTTGCATGGATTCATCATGGTCGACCAGGCCAACCCAGACCAGGAAAATCGGGATGGCAAAGACTAAAAAGCCGAGCGAATAAGTCAGCCAGCCCAGGGTATTAAGCCAAACCAGATACTGAACGGCATTTTGGCTGAGTGTATGGAGAAAAATTCTGACGGTCGGGATCAAATTGTGCAGAACGAAAGTCAGCTGGTCTGGGTAAACGGGATTTCCCTCGGCCAGCATCAGCCGGCCGCTGACAAAGGCAAAAAGCAAACCTGCAACGGACACGCTGAATCCAAGGAAAATCAGGATTCGCATGATACGAGCAGAAAGCTTATGGTAGTTCGCCAGAGGGATGATGAAAATCAGCAGGGCAACTGGTAGATAGGCTGGCTTGGCCAAATACACGATGTATAGCAGAAAGCTCGGCAGGATCAGCTGAATGAGGCTGATTTTTTTAACCTGTAAAGACAATTGGATGATCATGGCGATGAAAAGAAACAAGAATCCGTTGATGATGGCATCGGCCGAAATGGAACTAGCCTGATAGATGGACATGGGCAAAAGCCCTACTGCGAGCATAAAGGTCTTGTAGATAGGCATGATCTTGATGCTTAGATAAGTCAGACCAATATAGGTAAAAAGGTTAAGCAGCCGCGCCAGGGAGAGCATGTTGAATTCATTCAGACCCCAGACACGGCCCAGATAGAGGCCTAGTCCCTGGGGCAGATAGACAAGCGTTGAATATTGCTTCTTGTACCGGTAGTCGTAGTTCTTGCCGAAATCACTGTCAAACTGATCTGTCAGCATGCTTTGGACCCGGGACAAGCCAAGATTCAAGTGTGGTTCGATGATGGTGTCATCAAAAATCTCGAAATTGTCCGGCATCTGGATGCTCCGGTCATTGACCTTGCTCAACAGGGGCCGGTAATTGCCGTAGGAGACATCAAATGCCCGGAGAATATGATCGCCGCTGTCAGGCTCCTGGCCGCTGGGGACAATGAATGTCATAACCAATCCGCTTAAAAGGGCAAGAACGAGGAAATAGCGCTCCGGCTTCAGGAAAATTTGCTTTTGAAAAAACAAGATGTATAAAGACACCACCAACAAGATCATGGTCAGCAAGGCAAAACTGAAAAACAGGTTATTGGCATAGTCTACTTTGAAAATCAAACGACCTTTGACCTGGGTACCATCTATAGACATGGTTTCATCGTAATTGCCGACATTGGTTTTGACTTGAAGAATGGGGCTAGTGCCTTCGCTTTCAATTTTGAGATTGTATTCTGTCAGGGCAAAAGATTCCGTGTCAGGAAAAGTGTATTCAACCGTGGCCGCCTGGTTGATGGACCTGGCGACTTGCGTCCCCTGGCCAATCAATTCACCCGATGCGGTCTTGAATAATTTGATAGAGATCGGCGTTTCAAATTCGCCTTCTTCCGAATAGACGGTCAGTGAAACCGATCGAATGGCTTCGTTGGCGTAAAAATGCTGCTCGATGGTATGACCGGTCAAATTGTCCCAGTCTATCTCTGCTTTAGGATTGACGTAGTGGATCGAATTAGACGATGTGAAAACAGACCGGTTTATTAATAATGTAATCCCTAAGATGACCATAATGGCCAGCCATTTGAAGCCTGGTTTGTTCATCAATTTTGTCCATTTCTTTTCAGCCAATTGATTATCCATTCCCTTTCCTTACTTTGAACAGCTGTTTGATGGATGTTTTGAAGCGTCTGTAGATCAGTCTGAGTCGCACATCCAGGGTTGCTTCATAAAAGGCCTGCAGACGGTCATATTCGCGCCTCAACACCTCGATATGCTCGAGTCGTTCGCCGGCGATGCCGACCCATTTGGGGGCGTCGTAGAATTTCTGGTGGTAGATGGCGTTCATCAGGGTAAACGGGCCACGGATCGAGAAGTCAAAGCCGCTCTTGTTGTAGGACGAGACGTAGTGGCGCAGGTTGGTGTATTCGAGGCGGGCGAGGTCTTCGGCCATGACAACACCGGTGTAGTAGCCGGCCTGCTGGGCGACGAAGGGGTAGATCCGCTCGAGGGCGTGGGAGACCGAGCCGTCATCCGGCAGCGGTTCCTCGGGGAAGTCGGTGTAGTTCATCTGGTTATCGAAGTGCGCCTGGAGCGCGGCGGTGCGAAACCAGAAGAAGGAACCAAGTGGGGCAATCACGCGTTTGTTCTCTGCGATCGGTACGGTCAGGCCCATTTTCTGGGCCAGGATCCGGGTGTTGTCGAAATTCCATGACCACTCGTCACCGAGGCTGAAGAAATAATACGAATGGTTCGGCTCCGGCGGCACCAAAAGGCCGAGGCGCGGGTTGTCAGCGAAGGTCCGGAGGATATTGGCGACGTAATCCGGGCTGTAGAGCATGTTACGTAAGCATTTCCAGGCAAAGCTCTCACCGATCGAGCCGGGCTTGACCTGGCCGGATTTCTTGTCATGGACGAAGCAGACATAGTCGTACCGGACGATGATCTCGCGCATGCCGACCATCAGGCTCGAGACGTCACGGCCGCGGTTGTTGGTGACGCGAACCTCGAGCTGGCCTTGGGTAACACCGGCGAACCGCTCGAGGATGACCTGCCTCTTCTCTTCCGTATTGGTTGAAATATAAATATCGGCCTGGGCTGGCATGGCCGCAGCGTACTGGGCCATTTCGTCAACCAAGTCGGGGAAAAACAGGTGCATGACCAGGGCGATACGGGGTGTGGCCGCGGCTGGCTGTCCGATCTGGTTTTTCGTCGGCAGGATGTAATTGAGGTGCAGATTTTTCGCCAGGTCATCGAGATGGCAGGTGCGGAGCAGATTGTCCCAGATCAGGCCGGTATCAAAGCCGGACTGCTGCTCGAGCCAGTTCATCAGCTCAAAAGCCGGCTGGCCGGTGGTGTGAAACAGGATGTCGTCGTAGTCCTGGAAAAACGTCCGCCGCTTGACGATCGGGCATTTCAGGTCAGACACCATTTTCTGGTGGTAATACAGAATCGGGTTGGGATTAAGGGTTTCCAGATACGCTGAATCGACGAAGGTATCCCATGCGAAGCCGAGATCGGCGAAATGGCGTGTGAAAAAGGTCTCATGGCCACCCACTGCATCTCCATAGCCAGGCATCGCGGGTAGATGGTCCCAGTAGGACTGGAACGCCTCGCTCTGGAAAAAGCTCTTGCGGAAGCCAACGAAATAGGACTGGACATGGACGGGTGTAAATCCATAGGGATTGCATCCGGTCGGGTCGTTCTCATGTTCGCCATGACGGGTCAGGCCCCAGAAATCGACATCGCGCGAATCCATGGCAGCGAAGACATCACGAAAAGGATACAGCGGGCCAAAAATCGTGTTGTTGGCGAGGATGATTTCATCGAAGGCGGCAAGATCCTGCCAGCCTATCGAGTCCAGGCCGGTCTTGTAGCCCCAGATGTCAAAGCCCTGGTTCTCGCGCACAATGACCTGTGGGG
>JAQUEY010000102.1 GCA_028684955.1 Eubacteriales bacterium | reverse complement strand
TCAACGTCGGCTACTGGGGCGTCTGGGGCAACAACACCCATCCGGATGCGTCGGATGTTGTCGCCATCATCGGCGGCGGTCCAATTGGCCTGACAGCAGCCATGACCTGCAAAGAGTCCGACGCGACCGTGATCGTGATCGATCCGCTGGAAAGCCGCCGTGAAAACGCCCTGAAATATGGCGCTGATTATGTCATCGATCCGTCTAAGCCGGACTACCTCGACGAAATCGCCAAGTTGACGGATGGACGCATGGCAGATGTGGTCATTGAATGCTCCGGCAACGACAAAGGCATCGCATCCTTGTTTGATGTCGCTGGACACTCGGCCCGGGTTGGCGTGGTTGGCCATTCAATCGGCCGCAAGGTTCCGGTCGAGATTGGTAAGACGATCTGGAAGACGCTGCAGATCTCGGGCAGTGGTGGCACCAAGAACTGGTTCCCACGCACGATCCGGTTCATGTCCAAAATTAAGGACAAGTATGATTTCGCAGCTTTGAACACCCATCACTTTGACTTCTTGGACCTGGACAAAGCTTTCGACGTGGCCGTCCACCAGAAAGCGGTCGCCCGCAAAGTCATGCTGACCTTTGATTCAACTGACAATTAATCAGATTCGGTGGCTGGTTGTGTTTGCAACCAGCCACACTTTAATCTAGAGGCATTTTAAGTACAGATCTAGACAAAATTAAGGTATAATGAATCTGATTCATTTAATACCTTTAAAGGATGGTTCTGTCTAATGGCAAAGAGAGCATCGCTTAACGACGAACAAGATCAACATTTACTCGTACTGGGAGGCAGGATCCGGGAGTTGCGTTTAGCCAGAAATTACCGAATTCTGGACTTGGCCCACATGACTGGATTGACATCCAGTATGATCAGCCAAGTTGAAAGAGGAGGCATTTCGCCTTCGATTGATACACTGAAAAAAATTGCTAATGCTTTGGAAGTGTCAGTTGGCTATTTCTTTGAAGATGAAGCAGAACCTGAGCTGGCTCAGACAAGTCCTGCACCTCAACCATCAGGAACATCAGCCAATTATGACCAACTACGGCCGGACTTGAATATTGTCGAAATTTCGCCGGTTGTCCATGAGCATCAACGCAAAATTCTGTCCCCGGGAAAAGGTGTCAATTTTTACCTGTTGAATCCCAATATGGACGGCCCGATTGAATTCATCTATAACGTCTATGAACCTGGCTGCGGTACCGGAAAAAGCTTATATTCTCATCCGGGCAGTGAATGTGGCTTGATCTTGGAAGGTGAGTTGGTTGTAACCATCCTGGACAAGGAATTTCGACTGCAAAAAGGGGATAGCATCACATTTGACTCATCAAAACCGCATTCGAAGAGGAATGAGGGGAAAGTGCCCTGTATCTGTGTCTGGGCCAATACTCCGCCCTATTTTTAATTTGAGAGGTCTCTTCGAAAATCCCGGATCAGGCGGGTTCCGGAATAGACTTGAGAATGTGTGATAAATGGCATGCTAACCGATTTCCTGGCTTTTTTCGATTTATCTGTCTGGCAATTTCTGACAATCGCGATCGTTGGCCTTATGATCGGTATGGGCAAAGCTGGCCTCAGTGGTATCGTCATGATTGCGGTACCAATCCTAGCTTCTGTCTTGGGGGGCAAGGAATCGACCGGCATGATGACGATGATTTTTGTCCTGGGTGACTTCCTGGCTGTTCAAGCCTACCGCAGACATGCGGACTGGCGCGAGATCCGCCCGATGTTGCCCGCGGCGATCTGTGGTATCGTGATCGGCAGTTACGTTGGAGCTATGCTGAATGATCGCCAATTCAAATACATGATCGCTGCCATGGTGCTGGTTTGCCTGATCCTCATGGTCATCCAAGAGCTATCCGGCGCTAATTTCAAAGTGCCGCACAGCTTGTGGTTTATCATCCCGGTCGGTCTGGTCAGTGGCTTTGCAACCATGATCGGCAATGCAGCAGGTCCGATCTTTGCGGTCTATCTGCTGGCGATCGGATTGAAAAAGAATACATTCCTGGGCACAACTGCCTGGTTCTTCCTGGTTATTAACTTGATCAAACTCCCGTTGCAAATCTTCACCTGGCATAACATTTCCTTTCAGACCTTCCTAATAGCTTTGTCAGTATTGCCAATGATCTTCGTTGGAATGAAAGTCGGAGTCTGGCTGATTCGAGTCATGAATGAACGAACCTTCAGATACGTGATCATTGCCATGACGGCGATTGCGACGGTCCGGCTGTTTTTCTGAAACGGTTATAACTCGAATCAAATTGCAATTGTATGAAACGGTGGTGCTCATTGATGGTTCTTGCTGCTTCTTTTTCGACCCAAATCGAATCAACGGATCGTTTCCCATCCGTTTTTAACGGTGATCTGGAGCATGCCTTTCTGCAAATCGAGAAGCATGCCTTCACTGGTATCGAGATCTCGCTCGCTACTCCGGAGGAAATCAATCTGAACCAGCTGGATCGCCTCTTGAATCAAGCTAAAGTGAAAATATCTGCTTTTTCAACAGATGCCGTTTTTGAACGATATGATGGTAGTCTGGTTTCTGAAAATGATGCGTTGCGCTCTACAACCATAGAACGTATCAAGCGGATCATTAATCTAGCCAGTCGATACCAGGTGCCCGTGATCGTTGGAAAAGTATGTGGAAAGTGTCAATTCCCGGGAAAGCTTGGAACCAAGCGCGAAAAATCTTACTTGGAAGAAAGTTTATTTGAACTTCTGGGCTTTGCGTCCCAGAAGCAAGTTGTGCTTTTGTTTGAAGTTTTGAACAAGGACGAAGCGGCATGTGGCAATACGATCTGTGACGCTGCCGCCATAGTCAGATCGTTTCACTCCCCGTTTCTAAGATTGGCTGTGAACACCTGCCAGTTGAGTCAGGAGATTCTGCCCGTTTATGATTCCCTGATCGCAAGTGCAGATGTACTGGCATACATTCATTTATCTGATTCTGATCACAAGCCCCTTGGAAAAGGGGAAGTTGAATTTTTCAAAATCTTCAGGGCTCTGGACCGGATTCGATACAGTGGCTGGCTCTGTGTTAGATCTTACCCCGAACTGAATGCTGGTGTTGTCTTGGATGCTGCCAATTTCACAGTGATTAAAAATGCAGTTGCTTTGCGCTGCCCTTGACATTGAATATGAAAGATTAGCAAAGTACAGGTGTTCGCGGCTTGATGGCAGCGGCGCCTTTTGCTTTTTCTATGATATGTGAACTGCTATAATTTAGTACAAGTGAAATTTTGTGGGGATTTTTTAGCATGATTAAAGTAGTCATCGTTGAAGATGAGAAAAACATCTGCACCTTGATCATCAACTTGATCAACTGGATTCCTGGTGAGCTGGAACTGGCTGGAACGGCTCAGAATGGGGTTGAAGGCTTTGAAAAAATCATGGAGTTGCAGCCGGACCTGGTGATAACGGATATCCGGATGCCAGGAATGACTGGCTTGGAATTGATTGAAAAAGTCAAAGCCAGCCAACTGGATCCGATGTTCATCATCATCAGTGGCCACAAGGAATTTGAATACGCGCGCAATGCGATTCGATTTGGAGTCGAGGATTATTTGCTAAAGCCGATCAAGCGGGACGAGCTTAATATAACCTTAAGTAAAATCCTCGCCAAGCACAAAGAACGCCTTGATCATATCAGCCAGGAAAGTGATTTGAACACACAACTGGCTCAGAGCTTGCAGACGATCCGGCGCGACCACCTTTTCCGTTACTTTTACCTGTCAGACCATACGATGCCAGATCGTTTGGAAAATCTGCTGGAAGGGCAGGCCTTTGCGTTTCAAGACGGTATTTATCAAACCATGCTGGTGAATATGGATTACATGGATCCAGCCTTGCGTGAAGATACAAGTTCGAACCCTGCCTTGGAGACCCTCTGCGATGGCGTGCGAGCCTATTTGGCGAATCACACATTCGAGTGTGACTTTGCTTTGCAGGAAACCTCAGCCAGTTTTATCCTCAATTATGCTCCGACCAGCGACCTCATGTCCCGGATGGTAAATGAATTGTCGGAGAGGGCAAGAAAGCATGAATATAAATATGACTGCCTGAAATTTTGCTTCTCTTTGGGATTACAAGTCCAACATTTGGATGAACTGGAAAAATCAACGATAACAGCACGATATGCGATGAACCACCGTTTGGATGATCATAGCGTCAGTTTCATTTCATACACTACTTTGCCACCGGCTGATTTGAATACACAACTTGCCATGAATGAAAAAGACAAAAGCGATTTTGTGAAGCTCGTCTCGGCTCTCAATCAGAATGGCCTGGATACTTGGCTGGGGGAGTATTTCCAGCGTTTCTGCCAGCCGGATAATTCTCTGTTGTATCTGCTGTATGCCGAATGCTTCCAACTGGTCCTGTTGATGCGGCAGACTCTTCTGACAGCTGGTCTGATCGCGCCGGAAGCATTCAGTTTATCAGAAGAACAACTCCTAAGCAGATTCAATTGCACACGTGATTCGAAATACTTGATCCAGCTGGCGACCCAGTTCATTGAGACGCAAATCGAGGGTATTGCGCAATCGAAAGATCTGCAGGAAATCCGTCCGATCAAACACTGCAAGCAATACATCAATGACCATTACAGTGAACAGATAACCCTCGAAAGCATGGCGCGGGAACTATACCTGAACCCTGTCTACCTGGGGGCTCTTTTCAAAAGCAAAACAGGTATCAGTTTTACCAATTGGCTATTGACTGTACGGATCGAAAAAGCCAAAGAACTCCTTAAAACAACACAGCTCAGCATCTATGAGATCGCTGAAAGAGTCGGTTATCAAGACGCCAAGCATTTCAGCCGGCTCTTTGCCAAGCATGAGGGGATCAAGCCTAACGAATATCGCAAGTTATATGCTTGATCACAAGAACAAGGACGTTGACAATGGCACGACCGAATCGCTTTGATTTCCTGAACCCGCAAAAATACTACATGCGAATCTATCGTAATGTGTACCAGCTTCTGAGTTTTGGTGTGAGCGCTATTTTCCTTGTCCTGGTGCTGCTGAGTCTGATTTTTGACAAGATCAGACTCAGCTTATTTTTCGGCTTGATTCTGGTCGGGTTTGCCAATCTGGTCATGAACTCTATTTTCAGGAAAAAGTTCCTGGATGCATTGGTCGAACTGGAATGGGTGTTGTCCAAGCCAGATGAGACAGGCAAGCGCACTCCTATCCGATCAGATTTGCCAGATGTAAGAAGGCCCGGTGCGCTGGACAGAATGGTCGACCAGATTGAACAAGCCATCAACAATGAGTACAATGCCCGGCTCTTGAGGACCCAGGCAGAAATCCATGCCTTGCAGAGCCAGATCAATCCGCATTTTCTATACAACACGCTGGAAACGATTCGCAGCCAGGCCATCGTCCAGCATGTACCTGAAATCGAAGAAATGGCAGAAGCTCTGGCTACGCTGTTCCGATATGGCATCAGCTCACAAGGTGAAATGTCCACCTTGGCTAAAGAGCTGAAGTGTGTGGAAAATTATTTCGTCATCCAGCAACATCGTTTCAGCGGCCGATACCAGATGGTCAAGATGGTGGATGAATCCAATGAGATGCTGATGAAATGCCAGATCCCGATCCTGACGCTGCAACCCATCATTGAAAATGCCATTGTTCATGGCCTGGAGAGCAAGCTCGATCCTGGTACGATCACGATTCGTGCAGAAATGACACAAACTTACGTCTACATCCAGATTTCCGACAATGGGGTGGGCATGTCTGAAGAAACGTTGGACAAATTGAATCATCGCTTGGATGTTGAAGAAAACATCAGCATTGATGGACTGCACCCGGATGATCATAAGGGCAGTGGCATCGCCATGATCAATGTCAACCAACGCATTAAGCATTTCTTTGGCAAAGAATTTGGCATTTCCGTCACCAGTACGCTGGGTGTCGGAACATCGGTCGACATTACTCTGCCAAACAGGCAATGAAAACAATGGATCATTCAAGCCTGGTCAAGAGGGAAATCCTGCATGCCGATAAAATCACAGTTTTCGGAGACAGGCAAGCAGACCTGATCAACTTCTCCTTCCATCTGGTAGAAGGTGAAGCGCTAGGCATTGTTGGTTTGCGCGATTCTGGCATTCAAACCCTGGTCAATTTTCTGGTAGGAAAGCAGCGCCTGGATTCAGGCGATTTTCACTTTAATGACCAGAGGATCCAGTCTGGATGGATCAAACCATCCTGGCGACCCAGCATCTACTTTATTGGAAATGTCCCCCAGATCTTTCCTGCCCTGACTGTGGCTGAAAACCTTTGTGTGATCCGTAACGGGGCAAAGCTCAGGAAATTTGTCCGTTTGGACCAGATCAATGCGCATGTCCAGGAGATTCTTGATGAGTATGACTTGCCTATATCCCCGCTGATGCAGGCCAGTCGCCTGACGAAAAGCCAACAGCATGTCCTGGAATTGATCAAGGCCAAGATGATGGATGCCAAAGTAGTCGTGTTCAGCAACTCCTTGTCTGAGTATTCCGAAATCGAGTTTTTCCACCTGCACACCATCATACGCTCCATGCAAAACAGCGGCACTTCCTTTATCATTACCGAATCACAATTTGATCGAGCCTTTTCGATTGTAGACCGCTTGATGTTGGTTCGAAATGGCAGAAACTCAGGAACATATGCCAAAGGTGAATTTGACAAGAATCTGATGCAGCAAATCCTGATGGGGAAACAACTGGCGGGCGAGACGATCAAAAATGGTCCTGTTCATACAGAAATCACTGATTCTGTTCCGTTTCTAGAAATCAAGAATCTCACAACGAGCAGCAATCATCTGCACCATCTGGATTTTGATGCACACCGAGGTGAAATAACCGGTGTATTTGCGATTGATGATAGCTGTGTTTCCGAACTTGCAGATGTTTTGCTCGGATTTGCCGATTTCAAATCCGGGGCGATTCTTGTCGATGGCGTGGAAATCAGACCTGTCAAAGAGACCAGACGATTGACGAATCTGATGGGCTATTTCGGAAAACAGAATCTGTTCAAGCTGATTTTCGAAATGATGAGTGTGAAAGACAACCTTGTTCTGGGGACTCGCGGAAAATTCACTGCTCCTTTCGGCTACATCAAAGATCATGTTGTCTTGTATGCGTTCAAACAAATCTCTGATCGCATCGGATTGAACATCCATGATGCATACACAATAACCAAAAACATCAGTACGGATGCCCAAATCCGATTGTTGTTTCAGAAATCTTTTATCAAAGGCGCGGCTATCCTGATCGTCGAAAATCCTTTCAGTGGTTCTGATTTGATTTCCCAGCGGATCATATTTGAGCACATTATGGAGGCCAAGAGCCGGAATCTGGCTGTACTATTCATTTCAAATAATTTTTCGGAAATCCAGACGCTTTGTGATCGAGCTTATATTTTACGTGAGGGTAAAATTGCTGGTGAAATGAATCATGTGGAAATGTCCCAGATTAACATGTCCCAGATTTTTAGAATCTATGAACTGTGAATAAATTTAGCTGAAATAATTGCGTCGTTATAGGGAAGATGGTTAATTTAGAATAAACCCTATTTTTTGTCCCCCTGAATCTTGTCTTTGCATTATTGTGAGGCATCAGGGGATAATCTATAGTGATAGTATCAAATTGCACAAATACAATTAGATATACCAATCGATTATTGCATAAGTGAACAAGTGGTTGTGGGCTTGCCTGTCAGCTGTGAACGCTTCGCAGATTTCTAGATCCGTCCGACAAATTCATTTATAATTAATGAAGGAGAACCCCATGAAAGCAAAGATCTCGTTTTTGCATGGACCACACGATCTGAGGATCGAAGAGGTCGAACTGCCCGCCCTAAAGCCGAACGAAATCCTGATCAAACTCAAAGCGTGCGGCATCTGCGGCTCGGACGTGGAATGTTTCGAAGGCGAATCAGCGGAAGGCCGCTATGACATAGCACCCTACACCCCTGGACACGAATGGGCTGGCCAGGCTGTCGAAGTTGGCTCGGCCGTCACCAGTGTCAAGCCGGGTAACAAAGTGGTTGGTGACTGTGTCCTGCCGTGCTTCAACTGCGCCAATTGCAAAGATGGCAAAATGCCCTCAGCCTGCCTGAACATGCGTGAAGTCGGCTTCCGTCCGGATTCACCTGGCGGCATGGGCCAGTACATGATCCTCGAAGAAGCCTACACCCACGTGATCCCGGATG
>JAQUEY010000101.1:5552-8214 GCA_028684955.1 Eubacteriales bacterium | reverse complement strand
GTACAGGGGTATGCAGTCCCCTTTGCCGGTCCCGGCCTGTGGGGCGGGATTGAGGGCTATCTGGGCATCAACCCGGACCGCACGCAGATCCTCGGACTGGTCTTCACCCAGCAAAACGAAACACCCGGTCTGGGTGGGCGGATCGAGGAGCCCATTTTCCGGGACCAGTTCCGGGGGGTTCCGATCCAGCCCGGAACAGAACTGGCATTTGGTGCCAGCGCCAGCCAGGATATCGATGCTGTTACTGGGGCGACAGCCACATCCAATGCCGTCCTGAAGATCCTCAATCAACTGCTCGGTGTGACTTTAAGCCAACTGGAGGTGATGTCCGGTGAATGAATCAATCAAGCAAGTCATAGCCCGAAACACCTGGAAGGAAAACCAGGTTTTGCGCCAGATCCTTGGCATCTGTTCGAGCCTGGCCGTCACCAACCTGATGTTCAACTCCCTGATCATGGGCCTCGGACTGACCTTCACGACAGCACTGTCGAGCTTGACCTTGTCGTTCATGCGCAACTGGATCCCGCACCGCATCCGCATGATCGTCCAGACTCTGGTCATCGCTGCTTACGTCATCCTCGTCGACATTTTCATCAAGGCGACGCTGCCCGACATCAGCAAGGCCCTCGGCCCCTATGTCGGACTGATCATCACCAACTGCATCATCATGGGACGGGCCGAAGCCTATGCCCAGAAAAATCCGCCCCTGCTCTCCATGCTCGATGGACTGTTCGCCGGCATCGGCTACACCGCTGTGCTCCTGATCATCTCGTTTATCCGCGAACTGCTCGGATTCGGCACCCTGTTTGGTTTCAATGTCAATTTCATCGGCTTTGAAACCTGGACGATCATGGTCATGCCGCCGGCGGCGTTTTTCATCATTGGCTCGCTGATCTGGTTTACATCCAATCGTGCGGCAGCCAAAGCCAGCACTAAGCCAGGAGGGAAAAAGCCATGACCATCCAGCAGATCAACCCTCTGGTTATCTTTTTCGCCTCTATCCTGACCAGCAACATGATCTTGTCGAATTTCCTCGGCATGTGCTCCTACCTGTCGGTGTCCAGCGAATTCAAGACTGCTTCCGGCTTGGGCAAGGCAGTGACCCTGGTCATGGTCTTCACCACAGCGATCAACTACCTCGTCTATCGCTACGTGATCGAGCCGCTGGACCTGGTTTACTTGCAGTACATCATCTTCATCATGGTCATTGCCGCCCTGGTCCAGATCATCGAAATGGTCATGGACCGCTTTCTGCCGGACTTGCACATCAAGCTGGGCATTTTCCTGCCTCTGATCACGGTCAATTGTGCCATCCTCGGCATCACGCTGTTCATGGTGATCCGCCAGTACACCTTCGTCCAGTCGATCTTCTTTGGCATCGGCAGCGGCGTAGGCTGGTGGCTGGCGATCATTGCCCTGGCGGCAATCCGGGAAAAAATGGCCAAGACCAAACTGCCCCGTGGTCTGGAAGGCCCAGGGATTTCTTTCATCATCACCGGTATCATGGCCCTGGCCTTCATCGGATTTTCCGGAATATTCACCATCTCTTGAAACCCCCGCAGACCCTTGGCCACATCCGACGACGGCCTTGAAGCAAGGCCGCTCCTGAAAGCAGGTGACAGCCCATGGTGATTTTGACGACCATCCTCAGTGTCAGTGCGATATCCGGAGTTCTAGCTCTGGTCATCATCCTGGCAGAGCATTTTCTCAACAACTACGGCGAATGTGAAATCAACATCAATGGTGGCCAGAAGATTCTCAAAGTCGAAGGTGGCTCCACGCTTTTGAGCTCGCTGGCGGCGCAGAAAATATTCATTCCCTCGGCCTGTGGCGGCAAAGCGACCTGCGGTCTGTGCAAAGTAATCGTCAAATCCGGTGCCGGGCCATTGCTGCCGACTGAGGAACCTTACCTCAACACCCAGCAGCGCCAGCAGGGATATCGGATGGCCTGTCAGGTCAAGGTCAAAGGCAACCTCGAAATTGAAGTGCCCGACGAGCTGTTCAATATCCGCGAATTCAACACCACGATCGAATCGATCACCCAATGGACGCACGACATCCTGGGCCTGCGCCTCAAATTGCCGCCCGGCGAAACCATCACCTTCAAAGCCGGCCAGTATGTCAATTTCTATTCCAAGCCCTATGCGAAGGTCAAAGAGAGCGTTTTCCGCGCCTATTCGATATCCTCGGCGCCGTCTGATAACCAGGCCATCGAGCTGATTATCCGCCAGGTCCCGGAAGGCCTGTGCTCGACCTATGTCCACACCATGCTCCAGGAGGGCGACCCGGTCACCATCAGCGGACCGTACGGTGAATTCCGCCTGCATGGCGAGCACCGCACCCTGATCATGATCGCCGGTGGTTCCGGTCTGGCACCGATCCGCTCGCTGGTGCTTGATATCCTGGAAAAAGCGCTCGACCTGGACATGACCTTCTTCTTTGGTGCCGTGACCAAACGGGATCTGTTCGATCTGGATGAACTCTACGGTCTCGAAGCGCGCCACCCCAATTTCCATTTCGTGCCGGCCTTGTCTAAACCACTGCCGGAGGACAACTGGGAAGGGGAGGTTGGCCTGATCACCGATGTGGTGGGCCGCCACATCGGTAGCGGCGAAAACAAAGAAGCCTACCTGTGCGGCAGCCCAGGCATGATCAATGCCTG
>JAQUEY010000101.1:0-5452 GCA_028684955.1 Eubacteriales bacterium | reverse complement strand
GATTTTCTCGGTGGCAAGGATGAGCTGGAAAAAAAGAGTAGTTGATCAATCAGTCAAAGAATCATAGCGGAAAAATGATCAAATTTGCGGCTCGATGATAGGTTTCAGAACACGTTTGATTAGATTGGATGACAAGAGAAGCGTCAAAAGGAAACCTGACAGAATCATAAAATATTGACCCCAAGAACCTTCAACCATTTTAAAGATGCCCATAGCAGCCAGAATCCTGATAACAATACCATGTGACAAATATACGTACAGCGTATTTTGACCAACATGAGCCATCTGGTGAATAGGTCCTACAGGGATTATCGTCAGCATACATACAATCATGATTGAGGCCAGAGCCATAAGAAGAAACCGGAAAAATCCTGCATACCACTCGGAGAAACCGAAAGACGCATATGGCAAATTGCCGTACAGCCACTCAAAGCTCATAGCAGACCCTATGAAGTAATATCCTGCAAAGACGCCAAGCAACAGCGTTGCTGCGATGAATCGCATTCGTTTTGTATTGAATTTTTCGAGAAAAGAACTTTTAAACTTAGACCCTGCCAGGAAAAATGGTAAGAAAACCAATGTTCTGGACAGACTTGCAAAAGGACCGATTCCAGGGACATATCCAGCAAAAACAGCGCTGAGAATTGAAAGTGGCAGCAACAGATGGACTCGGTAGAACAATTTTAGCAGAACTCTCCAGATCAATAAACTAAACAAATACCACATGATCCAGTTAGGAGACAAGAAAGAAAAAACCAAATGATCTGTTGAATGTACTAGATAATCAAGTGTGGAATATAAAACTTCGAACAGGATGTAAGGAATGATGAGTTTGAAGACTAATTTTTTATGTTGAGTTTGATTTGGAAGATGTTTTGAAAAATATCCGGAAACAAAGGCAAAAGCTGGCATATGAAAAGTATAGATCCATTGATAAATTGCCCGGATGATCCGGTCATCAACCAACTTTTCTATGATATGTCCTGTAACGACCAGAACGATCAATAAAAACTTCAAGTTGTCAAAATAGGTGTCTCGCTCTGTCATTTTAATCACTCAGTTCAAAGAATGAATCCTGTCTCGAATACATTCTAAAAGAATGGGTCCTTTCTGTCGAATGAAAGACCTTTGTACCTTGCGTTACTTTGACGCGCCTTAAATGATGACAATAATGAACGTGTAAGCGTGCACGGCGATGCAGGATCACTCCATTAGACGAGCGTTTTGGCTCTCAAGCGAGGATCGCTATGGTATCGTTTGTCGAGGTTAGTAAAACATATCCGAACAATACTCAAGCTGTCAACAGCTTTTCCCTGACAGTGGCCAAGGGCGAGCTGGTGGTTTTGATCGGTCCCAGCGGCTGTGGCAAAACAACCACCTTGAAAATGGTCAACCGTCTGATCCAGCCCACTTCCGGCAAGATTTTTATCAACGATGTGGATACCGATGCACAAGATCCGGTGGAACTGCGCCGCCAGATCGGCTATGTCATCCAGGACATCTCGCTGTTCCCTCATCAAACGGTTGCCCGCAACATCGCCACGGTGCCTTTGCTGAAAAAATGGCCGGACGACAAGGTTCGGGAGACCGTTGACCGTTTGCTGCGCATGGTGGACATGGATCCGGATGTTTTCCGCAACCGCTACCCCAGTGAACTGTCTGGAGGCCAGCAGCAGCGGATCGGCGTGCTACGGGCACTGGCGGCCGATCCTGAAGTTATGCTGATGGATGAGCCTTTCGGCGCACTGGATCCTATTACCCGGGTCCAGCTGCAAGATGAATTGAAAAACCTGCAGCAGAAAGTCAACAAGACAATCCTTTTTGTGACACACGATATGGATGAAGCCCTGAAAATTGCCGATCGGATTGTCATCATGAAGGATGGCCAGATTGTTCAGGCGGCCACACCGGAGGATCTGCTGCGCCAGCCGGCCAATGATTTTGTCCGCACCTTCATTGGTGAGGAACGCCTGATCCGAAAACCCGACCAGGTCCAGGCTCATGAAGTCATGCTCAGAAACCCGGCTTGCCTGGAAGCAGGAAAAGGATTGCGCCAAGGTCTCGAAGCCATGCGCGAAGCACGGGTCGACAGCTTGCTGATCATCGACAAAAGACGCCAATTCCTGGGTGTAGTCGATGTCAACACCATCCAGACCCATCTGAAACAAAACAAGACCCTGCAAGAGATCATGGTCGACTGGCCCACCGTCGGTGAAACGGACAGTGTCAAAACTGCCGTGCAGCTGATGGTGGAACAGAATGTGCGCTTCGTCCCGGTCGTGAACAACAGTGGCAAGCTCAAAGGGATCATCACCCGGGCTCGTGTTGTCAATTTCGTGCTCGATTACATGTGATTCACGTTCTTGACGCCCGTGGCGAAAACCTGCACCGGAGGCTCAAGATGAACTTGGCAGAATTTATTTTCAACAACTTTGGCAGAATTGCCTCCCGGACTGGGGAGCATGTTGTGATTGCCCTGTCGGCTTTGTTTTTAGCGCTGCTGGTGGCTGTGCCGCTGGGAATTCTATTAACGCGGCAGGAACACCTGGCCAAACCCGTCCTGGGTCTTGGTAACATCATCATGACCATTCCCAGCCTGGCCCTTCTGGCCTTCATGCTGCCCGTCCTGGGCATCGGCAATCGCCCAGCCATTGCCGCTCTGTTCCTGTATGCCCTGATGCCGATCATGCGTAACACTTACACCGGGATCAAGCAAGTCCAGCCTTCCCTGATCGAGGCCGCCCGCGGCATGGGGCTGAGAGATTTCCAGATCCTCTACCAGCTTGAATTACCCCTGGCGTTTTCGTTTATCCTGGCAGGGATCCGGACAACCTTGGTCATCCTGATCGGTTGGGCCACGCTGGCGGCTTTCATAGGTGGTGGCGGTCTGGGACAGCTCATCTGGGCGGGCCTGACCAATATCAATTACAACCTGATCTTGAGCGGGGCCATCCCGGCAGCAGGCCTGGCTTTGCTGGCCGATTTGCTGATGGGCCGGCTCGAGACCATCCTGACACCGCGCGGCATTCGCAAGACACGGGTCAAGGAGGTTAAGCATGCATTCAACAAAGACTAAAAACGGTTCGACCTGTGTAAAAACAGCCCTGCTGGTTTTGATTCTGGTCCTGGCAATGGCCCTTCCTTTGGCGGCCTGCCAGAAAAAATCTGAAACGGTCACACTGAAAATCGGTGCCCAGAACTATGCCGAGGTCATCACGCTGGCGTACATGGCCGAAGCCTTGATCGAGGACCAGAGCGATTATGAAGTCGAAGTCGTTCCGCGCCTGGGCTCGGTTGTGGTGCTCGACCAGGCCATGCAAACCGGGGATGTCGACATCGCCAGCCTGTATTTCACGGGTGGCGCTTCCGGCTTGCTGCATCCTGATATTGTCAAGCAAGTGGAAGACATCAATGATCCCAAATGGCGTGATGCAGCAGTTGTTTTTGCTTTTGTCAGGGAGACATCCCGCAAAACGCTGGGCCGTGAATGGCTAGAACCACTTGGCTATGAAAATACATACGCCATCACCGTCCGCCGCGAAATGGCTGAACAATACAATCTCGATAAGGTCAGTGATTTAAAGGGTCTTTCGCAAGACCTGATCATCGGCATGGACGATGCCTACATGGATCGGGCCATTGACGGCTACCAGCCTCTACTCAAACTCTATGATCTCGACCCCTTTGCCAAGACAGCCACGATGCAGATCAACCTGCTCTACCAGGCCATCCGCGACCAGCAAGTTGATGTCGGCGTGGCCTATTCCAGCGATGCCCGCATCTATGCCTATGACCTCGTCTGGCTCGAAGACGACCGCAACCTGTATCCGCCCTTTGAAGCTGCGTTTGCCATCAATCTCTCTGCCCTGGAAAAGGCACCCGGAATCGACACGATCCTCAGTCAGCTCTCCGGTCAGATCGATATCGATACCATCCGCCAGCTCAATTACGAAGTTGACATCAACCAGCGCGATCACAAGGAAGTCGCCCTCGAGTTCCTGAAAGAGCGCAAGATTCTTGATTAGTGCCGAATATTGGACGGCGTCCCAAATCTGGCAACAGATTCTCAGCCTACTGCCAGTGCTTCATTCATAGCTTTTTTCACGAGCGGTACCACATAATGGCTGGCCCCGCGGGTTTTGACATCTTCGATCATCATGGCGACAGCCAGGCGTGGGTCATCGACGTTCAGCGCGACGAACCAGCCATTTTCTTCAGCTGTATCATCGGCGAGGCTTTGCTTGAGTTCTGCCGTGCCGGTCTTGCCCAGAATGCGATGCTCGGAACCATCTTTGGTGTAGGCAGTGCCAGCGGGATCTTCAACGACGGCGAGCAATGCTTCAGTCAGAAGCGGGACATGCTCAGCTGCAATCGAGTGTTCTTTCCAGACTTCTGGTTCATACCCCTCACGATACTCCAGGACCGGTTTCATCAGGTTGCCTTCAGTTGCCAGTGTGCTGTAGAAAAGTGCGAGATGGAGCGGGCTTAACAGGACTTCACCCTGGCCATAGCCGGTATCCGCCAGCAGGACTGGATTTGCCAGGCCATCATTAGCCAGTTGCGAGGGGTTGAAGGGATAATCGACAGGCAAATCTTCTCCAATGCCGAACCCCTGGGCCCCCTGGACGAAGGCTGCATCGCCGATGGCCAGTGCTTGCTGGGCAAAATAGATGTTGTCTGAATACAGGAACGCGCGCAACAGATCAATTGGCTGGCCAGGGTCTTTGACCCTCGTAACCGCATACGTGCCCCAGCTGCTGTCCGGCCGCCACTTCAGGCCGCTTATCTCCAACGCTTCTTCTGGATCGAGGGTACCGGTATTGAGGCCGATTGCCGCGGTCACCAGCTTGAACACAGAGCCGGGCGCATAGACTTGTTTGAATCGACTGGAGAAATACGGTTTGACCGCCTCGTTCCAGCCGGTCTGGATGGCATCCGGGACGTAGGTCTGGAGCAAATTGGGATCGAACGAAGGGGTGCTGACCAGAGCGAGGATCTCGCCGCTCATCGGATCGACGGATGCGGCCGCACCGGCGTCGATCTGCATCTGCCTATACAGGGCATATTGGGTAGCCAGATCGATCGTCAACTGGATAGTATCGCCATCGACCGCGTCCCGGAGGGCGATCTGCTGCTTGACCCGCTGGCCGTCTTCGCCGACAATGACGATTTCACCGCCGGGCAGACCGCGCAGCCGTTCCTCATACACTTGCTCCAGCCCCATCTTGCCGACCCGGTCCGTGGCCAGATACCGTTTCCCGGCTAGTTTCTCCAGCTCTTCGGCCGTGACCGGTCCGATGTAGCCGGTGAGAAGCCCCGTCGATGCACCCGCTGGATAGATCCGGCCGGCTGTTTTCTGATACTGGACGCCATCGATCGCAGTCAGTTTGGCTGACAATTGATTGGCATTGGCCGTCAGGGTGACGACTGGATAAAACCATTCAGGGTTGGT
>JAQUEY010000100.1 GCA_028684955.1 Eubacteriales bacterium | reverse complement strand
GCTGGCTATGCTATGATAATCGTAATAAAAGTTACAGTTCCGGCTGCATGGATGGGCCGGTCAAGGGAGGCACTGTGGGCAAGATCAAGGTAGAAGTATGTGCAGGGACTTTTTGCACGATGATGGGTTCGATGGATATTGCGGCTGCGATTGACAGCCTGGTGGAACTTGAGGAGAGCGGCATCCAGTGTGACCTGGATGTCACGATGGTGCCTTGCCTGGAAAACTGCGAGGCCGGTGCCTTGTCGCCGGTAGTCCGGATCAACGGCGAAACTTTTTTCCGGGCTGAAACCGAAACCGTGATGGCCAAATTGCTCGATCTGGCCAAGAACTGTCCAGACTTGGCTGACAACCACACACAGGAACAGGCAGGACGCTAATCATGCGCGGGCTGTTCACTCCAATCACCAAGATCCGCCGCCAAGTATTCACCGAGGTGGCACACCATGCGTATGAACGGGATCTCGAGCATACCGACTACAGTTATTTCTACGAATCCGCCTACAGGATCATCCCCGGTGAAGTAGCCCAATACCGCGATAGCGTTTTCAAAGAACGGGCGATCATCCGGGAACGGATCCGCCTGACGCTCGGATTGCCACTGCGACCAGCCGATGCGCACCAGAGCTTCACCGAAGGCATGTCGGATATCGCTGTCGCCGAAAAGCGCCTGGCCAAGCCACTGGTCAGCGTCATCCCCTTTGCCTGTGAAGCCTGTCCGACTGACCATTTCAAAGTCACCGACAATTGCCGCAAATGCCTGGCCCACCCTTGTACATCCGTCTGCCCGGTCAATGCGGTTTCGATCGGTAAAACCCGGGCGATCATTGATCATGACAAATGTATCAAATGCGGCCGCTGCCAGACCGCCTGCCCCTACCACGCCATCGTCCGCACCGGCCGGCCCTGTGCCGAAGCCTGCGGTGCCAATGCCATCGACAGCGACGAGCTGGGCCGGGCCAAGATCAACCAGGACAAATGCGTCGCCTGCGGCATGTGCATTGTCAGCTGCCCCTTTGCTGCCATCACCGACAAATCCGAAATCTACCAGGTCGTCACTGCCATCCGGCTCGGCTACCGGGTCTATGCCGCCATCGCTCCTTCGTTCGTCGGGCAATTCGGCCCTCTTGCCACCCCGGGCAAGGTTGTCGCCGGCCTCAAGAAACTCGGCTTTGCCGATGTCATCGAAGTTGGCGTTGGCGCCGACATCGGGACCGTCATGGAAGCCGAGGAATTCCTCGAGAAAGTCCCCGGCGAACTGGATTTCCTGGGCACCAGCTGCTGCCCAGCCTGGGAAAGTTTTGCCCGCGCCACGCAGCCGACCCTGGCCCCTTGCATCTCCAGCTCTTCAACCCCCATGGTGGCCACCGCGCACACCTTGAAAGCCCAGGACCCACAGAGCAAGGTCGTTTTCATCGGGCCTTGCATTGCCAAAAAACTTGAAGCACTCGAAGAAGAAGTCCAGCCCTTCGTCGACTTCGTCCTGACATACGAAGAGCTGATGGGCATGTTCAGCGCCAGATCCGTTGACTTGGCCGGTCTGCCAGAAGAGCCTTTCCGCTACCAGGCCTCGCGCGACGGCCGTGGCTATGCAGTCGCCGGTGGTGTTGCTGCAGCAATCAAAAACTGCATTGCCGAACTTGACCCGACTCGGGAGGTGCCCATCCAAAAGGCTGACAGCCTCAGCGACTGCCGGAAAATGCTGGCTCTGGCCAAAGCAGGGAAGACCAATGGCTACCTCTTGGAAGGCATGGCCTGCCCCGGTGGCTGCGTCGGCGGTCCCGGCACGCTGATGCCCATACCCAAAGCGGGCCAGGCGGTCAATCAGTTTGCCAGCCAGTCGCCCTTTCAAACATCACTTGCCAACGAGTCAGTCCTGCCTGACCACAGCGCCGGCTGAAGCAAGCGATCTGACACCATGCCATCGCACATCACCGTCTGGAAAATCGGCAACGGAAAATGGGGTTCTCTTCCAGAGGACCCTTTCCCCGGCATGCAGCTGGCTGACCTGCAGCACGAGCATGGCTTCTTCTACTGGATCGACATCACGGAAAAGCCAGGTGAAGTTTTTCTCAATCAGCTTGAGCAGCAGCTCGGTCTGCATGAAATTGCCTTGGACAACCTTTTCGACACGTTGCACAACCCCCGGCTGCTGGAATTCGAAGACCACCTCTTGCTGGCAGCCCGGGTGATCGAGGCCTGGAAAACAGAGCTGGACACGACTTCCCTGGGCATTGTCCTGGGCAAAGGCTTCCTGATCACGGCCCACGAAAAACCGCTTGATTTGATGGACCAGATCCTGCAGCGCGTCAAATCCAACCAGAACCAAGTTCTGGTAAAAGGCGCTGACCGCCTGCTCTACCTGGTTCTGGACACCCTGACGGACCATTATTACGAATTACTGGACACACTCAGTGACCGGATCGATGCCATTGATGACCGGGCCACCGAACTCAGCCAGAAACAGGATCTCATCCTGCAGCGCGACATCCTGGACACCAAACGCCAGCTGCTGGCCATTCACAGGGCAACTGCGCCCTTGCGTGACGCGTTGCTCAATTTGCGCCGGACCAACCGGAATTTGATCAGCGAAGCCAACGAACTTTATCTGCGCGATGTGTTTGAACATATCCTGCAGCTGCTGGACACTGTTGAAACCTACCGGGAAATCCTCTCAAGCACAACAGAACTGATCATGTCTGCCGCCAGCAACCGCATGAACGAGATCATGACCTTCCTGACAGTCTTCACGACCTTTTTCATCCCGGTCAATTTCATTGCCGGCTTCTACGGCATGAACCTGGTCATGCCGGAAGCCCGCCTTTCTGTTACGTACCCGATTGTCATCGCACTGATGGCATCCCTGATCGCTTTCATGTTCGTCTGGTTCAAACGCAAACGCTGGCTCTGATTCCATCGTTACAGCAACCCGCCCTTTTTGCGCCTATACTCGGATGTAGATCATCAATTATCTAACCCTGACGGCCTGCGTTCAGTTAGTTGAGCCAGCCCGGGGTATCGTCCCAAAGGAGGTTGTAATCGCCCATGTTCCAGGAAATTCAAATCACCGGGGTCCAGGCCCGTGAAATTCTCGATTCCAGAGGCAACCCCACCGTAGAAGCAGAAGTATGGACCGAAGACGGCGCATTCGGCCGTGCTGCAGTTCCTTCAGGCGCATCCACTGGCGCATTCGAGGCTGTTGAACTCAGGGACAAGGATCCGGGCCGCTACCTCGGACAAGGCGTACGCAAGGCAGTCGCCAACATCAATGAACGACTCGCAGATGAACTGATTGGCCTGAACGTTTTTGACCAGACCGGACTCGACAACCTGATGCTCGAACTCGACGGCACACCCAACAAAGCCAATCTTGGGGCCAATGCCATTTTGGCCGTTTCGATGGCTTCGGCCCAGGCTGCTGCCAACTCACTCGGTGTTTCCTTGTTCCAGTACCTCGGCGGCCTCGGCGGCCAGCGCCTGCCGGTCCCGATGATGAACATCATCAACGGAGGCAAGCACGCCGACAACAGCATCAATCTGCAGGAATTCATGATCATGCCGATCGGAGCTGAGACTTTCCGCCAGGCCCTGCAGTGGAGCGTTGAAGTTTTCCACACCCTCAAGAAATTGCTCAGGGCAGACGGGTTTGCTACCGCAGTCGGTGATGAAGGTGGCTTTGCCCCCAATTTCACCAGCGACGAGCAAGGACTGGACTACATTGTCAAAGCCATCGAAGCAGCCGGATTCCGTCCTGGCAAAGATTTTGCCATCGCCATTGATGCTGCCTCCACCGAAATGTACGAAGCCGCCAAAGAAAAAGGCCGCGAAGGAGATTACCTGTTCTGGAAATCCGGTGTCTACAAGACCCGCGAGGAAATGGTCGATTTCTGGGCCGACTGGGCATCCCGCTACCCCATCATCTCACTCGAAGACGGCTTGGCCGAGGACGACTGGGAAGGCTGGAAAATCCTGACCGATCGCCTGGGCAAGAAATTGCAACTGGTTGGCGACGACCTTTTCGTCACCAATACCGAGCGCATCCAGCGTGGTATTGATGGTGGCATCTCCAATTCCGTCCTGATCAAGCTCAACCAGATCGGCACCCTGACCGAAACCCTGCAGGCGATCGAGATGGCGAAAAGCAACGGCTGGACAGCCATTGTCTCCCATCGCTCCGGTGAAACCGAAGACGTGACGATTGCTGACATCGTTGTGGCAACCAATGCCGGCCAGATCAAGACCGGCGCTCCTTCGCGCACAGACCGTGTCGCCAAATACAACCAGCTCCTGCGCATCGAAGAAGAACTCGGCGATGCCGCTGTCTATGCCGGGCGCAAGGCGTTCAAGGTCACCCCTGACTGGGCGTGATGGCTTCTCTGATCCCTCACACAGCACAAAGGGCGTCTCTCCTCAGAGGCGTCCTTTTTTATGGAAATGTGAGCAGCCGTTCAACCAGCCAGACCGCACCGGATGCCCCCAGGGCAACAGTCAGCAACGTTCGCCCCGAAAGCCCCAGCCCGATAGCCACCAAAAGGCCAGCCGTTGCGGAAACCGGGGTGGTTGTAGCTGAAAAGATCGCCGGAATGGTCATCCCGGACAAGACAGCATAGGGAACATAGTAGAGAAAAGAACGCAAAAACGTGCTCTGGATCCGGCCGCGGACCAGAAGCAGGGGCAGGACACGCGGGATATACGTGACCACGGCCATGGTCGCAATGGCTGCCGCCAGATAGGCAGAATCGTCCATGTTCAGCAAGCCTCCTCGCCCTGGCCGGACTTGTCTCTCTGGATGGGTGCCAGGACAGCCCCGAGTGCAGAAGCAATCAGCGTGGCCAGGATGATTTGCCAGCCTCCACGCAGCGAGGTCAGGGCCGGGGTCAGGGTGATCACCGTACTGACACAGACTGCCACCGCTGCAACGAAGGCCACTGGTCGGGACTGGCGGATGGTCGGCATCACGATCGCGACAAACATGGCATAGAGAGCGATACCCAGCGCAGCGCGCACACTGCCCGGCAAGACCGAACCAGCCAGAGCACCGGTCAAGGTCCCGCCCGTCCAGCCCAGAAGTGGCAGCAGCAGCAGAGAGAGGCTGTAGCGGGTGGTGATCAGCCCCGGCTGGCTGACTGAAACCGCATAGATCTCATCGGTCACGCCAAAACCAATCAAGAGCCGCTGGGCCAGGCCGGTTCCTGGAGCCAGCTTCTGCGACAGCGACAGGGACATCAGCATGTAGCGCAAATTGATCAGGACCGTGGTCAGGGCAATTTCAACCAGCGGACGATGGGCAAAAATCAGTTGCAGACCGGCAAACTGGCCAGCCGAAGTCAGATTGCTCAGGGAAATCACAGTCGCCACCCAGGCGGACAGACCTCCTTCGACAGCTAGCAGGCCAAAGGCGAAGGAGACCGCGAAATAGCCCAGTCCGATGGGCAGCCCATTTGCCAGGCCCGTAGCAACGTCTGCCTGGGATAAAAATGCACGAACTCCCGTTTCCTGTTGTTTTCCCGGCTGAGACATTGGTGAAAGAGCACTCCTTGCCAGATTGTATACAGTCTACCCGATTATAGTCATCTACCCGTCGCGAGACAAGTGACACCTTTTGTAGCAGGACGCGGCCGCAAGCTCGAGCCTGAGTCACCTCGGTTTCCGAAAGGTGCCGGATTGCTGGAGCCAAGCCCTTTGCGGTATCATGGCATCAGGTTGTATAGACCGTCCTTGCAAGCCGGCCGGTTGCGATTCCAAATGCATCCTTCACAGAGGAGAACCATGCTGACACTCTATTTTGCCCGCCACGGCGAGACCATCTGGAATACACAGAGCCGCATGCAGGGCCGCCTCGACACCGACTTGACCGAGAAAGGACAAGCCCAGGCGATCGCCCTCGGAGACCTCCTGCGCGGTATCAGGCTGGAAAAAGCCTTTGTCAGTCCCGCGCCCAGAGCGCGCCGGACTGCTGAACTGGCCTTGCAAGCTGGGCATTTCCCCGCTACCTTGCCCATTGAAATCGATGAACGCGTCCATGAGATGGATCTGGGTGACTGGGAGGGCCTGTCGATGGATGAAGTCAAGGCGATCGCACCCGATAACTTGCAAGCCTTTTTCTTTGCACCGCCCGATTATATCCCAACGGGCAGTGGTGAAACTTACGACCAAGTCAGTACGCGCATGGCCAATTTTCTGAGCCAGATGGAGGCCCTGGGCCAGGCAGCCTTGGAGGACGGCAGTGAGCATCATGTATTGCTGGTCAGTCACAACATCACGCTCAAAGCCCTGCTGGCACTCCTGAAAAGAAAACCGCTCGCCTTGCTGCGGTCTGGTCCTCCGTTGAAGCAGGCTGCGCTGTACCAGGCGGTTTACCAGACCGGGGACAAATGGGAGATCACCGAGCCCGGTGAAAGCATCCTCCCTGCCGATTTGAAAGTCAAGGATCAGAAAGAGGACAACTCATGAACGATGGATTCATTCGCATCGCCACAGCCACCCCCGCCATCGAAGTAGCCGATTGCCCTGGAAATGCTGCCCGGGTCATCTCCCAGATGCAGGCAGCCGAACAGGAAGGGGCTGCTGTCCTGGTTTTGCCCGAGCTAGTTTTGACTGGCTACACGTGTTCGGACCTGTTCCTGAGCCAGACCTTGCTCGAAGGTGCCCAATCTGCGTTACAGCAGGTGATTGCGGCCAGCAGCGGCCTTAAGGTCCTGACCATTGCCGGCTTGCCCCTGGCGATCGGCCCGGACTTGTTCAATGTAGCCGCCGCCGTCCAGGACGGCCAATTGCTCGGCCTGGTTCCCAAGATGAACATCCCGAACTATTCCGAGTTCTATGAAGCCCGCCATTTTTCAGCGGGTGCTCCTGAAGTCACGCAGATCGATCTGTTCGGCCAGAAAATCCCGCTGGGCAGCAATCTGCTGTTCGCCTGTCGCGAAGTCCCTGACCTGGTGGTAGGCGTCGAAATCTGTGAAGATCTCTGGGTGATCGCCCCACCTTCGCAAAACCATGCCCGGGCTGGAGCCACCCTCATCGCCAACCTGTCTGCCAGCGACGAATTGATCGGCAAAGCAGACTACCGTCGTTTGCTGGTCAAAAGCCAGTCCGGCCGCCTGCTCTGCGCCTATGCCTATGCTGATGCTGGTGAAGGCGAGTCATCGACCGACCTGGTTTTTTCCGGGCACAGCCTGATCTGTGAAAATGGCCGGACCTTGGTCGAGTCACCGCTTTTTTCAACCGGTATGATCCTGGCCGATGTCGATGTCGCCTCACTCAATGCCGAGCGACGCCGCCAGACCACTTTCCCCGGACCAAAGCCATCAGGCTTGCCCACCCACCACACAGTCTATTTTTCACACCCACCCAAAACCCTCGATCTCAGGCGAGCTCTTGCACCGCATCCCTTTGTGCCCAGAAACCAGACCGACCTGGCCGAGCGCTGCGAAGAAATCCTGACCATCCAAGTCCAGGGCCTCAAAAAACGCCTGGCCCATACCCATTGCCAGGCAGCGGTGATCGGCCTTTCCGGCGGACTGGATTCAACGCTGGCCTTGCTGGTTACAGCCAGGGCTTTCGATGCTCTGAAATTGCCCCGGTCCGGCATCATCGCCGTGACCATGCCTGGTTTTGGCACGACTGACCGCACCTACAGCAACGCGCTCCATCTGGCCCGCAGCCTGGAGACGACGCTGCGTGAAATTCCGATTCGCGCTGCAGTCAGCCAGCACTTTGTCGACATCGGCCACCCGGCCGACCTGCATGATGTCACTTATGAAAACTCCCAGGCCCGCGAACGGACCCAGATCCTGATGGATATCGCCAACCAGACCGGGGGCCTGGTCATCGGTACCGGGGACCTGTCTGAGTTGGCCCTGGGCTGGGCCACCTACAACGGCGACCACATGTCCATGTACGCCGTCAACAGTTCCGTCCCGAAAACACTCGTCCGACACCTGGTCCGGCACGCAGCCGGCCAATCTGAACCTGCTTTATCCTCCGTCCTGCTCGACATTCTCGACACGCCAGTCAGTCCAGAGCTGCTCCCACCCAAAGACGGCCAGATCGCCCAGCAAACCGAGCAGATCGTCGGGCCTTATGAGCTGCATGACTTTTTCCTGTATTATCTGGTCCGGTTCGGCTTTGCCCCGCGCAAGATCTATCGCATGGCCAGCCTGGCCTTTGCCGGAACGTATGACGCTGCCACGATCCATCGCTGGCTGACGATTTTCATCCGTCGGTTCTTTGCCCAGCAATTCAAACGTTCCTGCCTGCCGGACGGTCCGAAAGTGGGCAGCGTCACGTTGTCGCCGCGCGGTGACTGGCGCATGCCCAGTGACGCCCAGGCCCGGCT
>JAQUEY010000099.1 GCA_028684955.1 Eubacteriales bacterium | reverse complement strand
ACCGGAGCAACGACCAGGATGCGCGCCAATGGCTGGCGATTCTTGATTGCCGCATTGTTTCTGGCTGCACGGCCCATGACCACGATGTGCCGCACGTCATCCATCGTTTTTTCCAGCTGGCTGTCGCAAAGGCTCTGGTCAGCGACTGGGAAGTCACAGAAATGGACACTCTCAGGTGCATCCGGGAAACTGCTGCGCACCAGGTTCTGGTAGATTGATTCGGCCAGGAACGGCACATAGGGAGCTACCAGGCGAGTGACTGTCTCCAGCACGGTGTAGAGCGTCATGTAGGCGTTGATCTTGTCCTGGTTCATGTCCGGCTGCCAGTAACGTTCCCGGCCACGGCGGACATACCAGTTCGACAATTCGTCGACAAAATCGGCAATCGCCCGGCCCGATGTTGTGATGTCGTAGCTTTCCAGCTGGGCATCGACTTTGGCGACCAGAGTATTGAGGCGAGACAAGATCCAGCGGTCCATCGCAGCGAGCTTGGCCGGCTCGAGCATGTACTGGGCCGGGTTGAAACCGTCAATGCTGGCATAGAGGATGTAGAAGGCGTACGTATTCCACAGTGTGCCCATGAATTTGCGCTGCGCTTCGCTGACGGCATCCTCGTAAAAACGCGAAGGCAACCAGGGAGCACTGGCTGTGTAGAAATACCAGCGCACAGCATCAGCGCCCTGCTTATCGAGCACCTGCCACGGATCGACCACATTGCCCTTGTGCTTGGACATTTTCTGGCCTGTCTTGTCCTGGACCAGACCGAGGACGATGACATTGCGGTAGGGTGACTGGTCAAAGATCAAGGTGCCGATCGCCATCAGGGTGTAGAACCAGCCACGGGTCTGGTCGAGCGCTTCAGAAATGAAGTCGGCCGGGAAATTCTTCTCGAACTGCTCCTTGTTCTCAAAGGGATAGTGCCATTGGGCAAAGGGCATCGAGCCCGAGTCAAACCAGCAGTCGATGACTTCAGTCACGCGGGTCATGCGGCTACCGCACTTCTCGCAGCGGATGTGGACCTGATCGACATAGGGCTTGTGCAGCTCGATTTCTTCCGGGCAGTCATCCGACAGCTCCTTGAGCTCGGCGATGCTGCCAACCATGTGACGATGACCACATTCGCATTCCCAGATCGGCAGCGGCGTGCCCCAGTAACGTTCACGTGAAATGCCCCAGTCGACGACATTATCAAGGAAGTTGCCGAAACGGCCTTCGCCAATTGCCGGCGGAATCCAGTTGACCGTGGCATTGTTTTTCAAAAGCTGCTCGCGCGCTGCGGTCATTTTGATAAACCAGGAATTGCGCGCATAGTAGATCAGGGGGGTGTCACAGCGCCAGCAGAACGGGTAGCTATGCTCATACGGCATCTTCTTGATCAGTTTTTTCTCGATATTGAGTTTCTTGATGATTCCGGCGTCAGCATCTTTGCAGAACTGGCCGGCAAAGTCTGTGACAGCCTCCGGCAGGGTGCCGTCTTCCTGGACCAGCTGGACAAAAGGCAGGTCATACGTCCGGCCAACCCGGGCGTCGTCCTCACCAAAAGCGGGGGCGATGTGGACGATGCCGGTGCCATCGGTCAGAGTGACGTAGTCGTCCATGGTGACGAAGAAAGCCTTTTTGCCGGACTTGGCCACGATCTCGTCCGCGTAGGGCAAGAGTGGCTCATAGGATTTGCCTGCCAGATCGCGGCCGGGCATTTTCTCGAGGATCTTGAAATCCTCGCCAAAGAGCTGGGGCACGAGCACACCGGCCATGTAGTAGCGGACCGGCTTTTCGGTGCCATCAAGATCCGTCGGGACTTCGATCAGGGCATAGTCTTCATCCGGATTGACACACAGGGCTACATTGGACGGCAAGGTCCAGGGCGTGGTCGTCCAGGCAGCAAAGTACGTATCGACGGCATCCTTGACCGCAAAACGGACAAAGACGGACGTATCCTTGACATCATGGTAGCCTTGGGCGACCTCGTGCGAAGACAAGGCCGTGCCGCAGCGCGGGCAATAGGGCACGATCTTGTGCCCCTGGTACAGCAGGCCCTTGTCCCAGATCTTTTTCAAAGCCCACCACTCGGACTCGATGTAGTTATTGTCATAGGTGACATAAGGGTCCTCCATGTCGGCCCAGAAGCCGACACGGTCGGACATGGTTTCCCATTCCTTCTTGTATTTCCAGACCGAATGTTTGCACTGGTCGATGAACGGTTCGATGCCATAGGCCTCGATCTGCGGCTTGCCATCGATGCCAAGTGCCTTTTCGACCTCTAGCTCTACTGGCAAGCCATGGGTGTCCCAGCCGGCCTTGCGCTGGACATGATACCCTTTCATGGTCTTGTAGCGCGGGATGATGTCCTTGATGACGCGAGTCAGGATGTGGCCGATGTGCGGCTTGCCATTGGCCGTCGGCGGGCCATCGAAAAAGGTGAATTCAGGGCCATCCTCGCGCAAAGCGATGGACCGCTTGAAGATGGTGTTGTCCTGCCAGAACTGCAAGACTTCTTTTTCGCGTTCGACAAAGCTCATGTTTGTCGGTACTTTCTTGTACATAGCTCCTCCTCAAAATAAAAAACGCCCCGTCAGCCATAAGCCAAATCGGGGCGTCTGGTCAAACACAGCGCGGTACCACCCGGTTCCATGGCTGAATAGCAGCCATGATCTCGTTGCCCGGTAACGTCGGGTGCCGGCAAAAGCGCCTGGCTGGACGGCCCGCCCTACTGCCCGGCCGTTGCGGCTCGAGGTTGGGTGGGGCAGCTCGCGGATGATCTTCGTTCCGGTCTGGGCTATGCGGCTCGCACCCTCTCCGCACTCGCTGTTGTCCAGTGAATCGGTCCTACTGTTCCGGTCAAAGCTGTTGGTCTTGTTTCGTAAAGCTTAAAAAATTATAGACATGACTGGGAGGGCTTGTCAAATGGCAAAAAGCTGGAGTTTCCTGGTGACGAGCTCGTCAAGGCGCTGGATGTAGTGGGCGATGTCCTTGTCATTGGGCACCCGGCTAACCTTGCGCCCATCGACGCGCTTTGTAATCGCACCGCTGCCAAGTCCGATCACCGCCAGACGGTCACTCATCATGCCGACATTGTAGCGGCATTCATGGCCGGGCAAGGCAAATCCAACATTTTCCAGACCGCCGGCGACATCTTTTTGCCGGTAGAGATAATACGGATGACGGTCCGTCTCTACCAGACGGTCCTGGGCCCGGGCAACCATTTCCAGCAGGGCCGGATCCGGGCGGTTGATCAGAAGGTCCCCCTGTCCAGAAGGATCCAGTTCCTGGGCCAGGCGGGAGCTGCGTTTCAATGCCAGGGTATGGATCGTAACGCTTTCTGGCAGAAGGAGCAGCAGGTGTTCCAGAGACTGGGCAAAATCCTCTGGCGTTTCACCGGGCAGGCCAGCGATCAGGTCCATGTTGATGTGGTCAAACCCTGCCTTCCGGGCCATGGCCATGGCTGTACGGATCTGCTCGACCGAATGGTGGCGGCCTATCCGCTGCAGGGTTTTTTCATGGAAGGTCTGGGGATTGATGCAGATCCGTGTCGCGCCAAACTCACGCAACAGACTCAGATTACCTGCTGTCAGGGTATCGGGACGGCCAGCTTCCACTGTGATTTCCGCGTTTTTGGTCAGCGGCAAAATAGCCGCAAGACCTGTGAGCAGCCGCTCCAAAAGCGGTTCCGGCAGACTGGTCGGGGTGCCACCCCCCAGATAAAAGGCTGAGGACCGTACTGGCAAAGCGGCAAATGTGCGCCTGGCCTCCTCGAGTAAGGCATCTACATAAGGCTCGAGCTGGTCCTTCCTGCGATGAGCATCCTGGGAGATGAAACTGCAATACGCGCAGCGGCTGGGACAAAAAGGAATGCCGGCATAAATCAGCGGTTCGTCTGCAGGGAGTTGCGCGAGCACGCGCTGCTCTGACAACGATGTCCGGACGGCAAGGTCAGCTTTTGGCGGCGAGACACGCCAGATCTCCACCAGCTCGGACTGCGCTTTTTCCGGAGAAGAATCCTCGGCCAGGATCTGTTCCACCACCTGGGTTGGCCGGACTCCAGTCAGCGAGCCCCAGGGAAAGTGGACATCTGTTATCCGCTCCAAAAGGACATACAGCTGCCGCTTGAGCTCACGACGCACCGATTCCTGTGGCACGAAATCCTCATGGATCAGGAAAGGCGGCTGGTTCGATGCCTGGTCATCCGCTGTCAGCCACAGACTGGTCCGGACCTGGGCAGTGTCAGTCTGAGCCGCAGATGCGCCAGTCTGGTGCTTTGGGCTCAGGTGGACAAGGCTTTCCAGATACCAGGCTTCCTGGCCTGCTGCCAGTTTGTCCGGCGACAGGCGCTCGACCTTGCCGAAAAAAAGGCGCAGGACGTCCGATAGAGCAAAATCAGAGGTGTGTCCGGTCATCTGGATCATCATGGGGTGGGTAAAGCCTCCGGCAGGGTCTGTTGCAATTGGTTCTTTTCATACCAAGCTAACAGAAGATCGACCATCCTGCCGTAACTGTGAACACCATCGGTCTGCAAATTGGCTTTGAGGTAGGCATCGTTGATGGAGTTGGATGTCTCCTGGACAGGACCTTCAAACTGCTGCCAATAGTCATTGGCAGCAGCGATATCACGCCACACCCCATCACCAACTTGCGAAGCTGTTTCCTGGTAGAGGCCGGGATCAACTGCAGCCAAACTGTTCAACAAGCGGATCGTGGCATCCGCATAACTGCTGTAGCGGTAATCCGGATCCGGATGGGCAATCCCGGTCAGGAAGCTGATAAAACCGGCCTCATCCTCGCGGGCAAAACCCAGTGTGTGGGCGATCTCATGGCTGGCTGCCGCTGGCAGCAGATAGGCAGGCTGGTCGATGTTGACATTGGCCTCCACCCACAAAGGATTGTACAGGCCAGTGATCCCGGTGTAGGACCACAAATGGGACAGCAGGACGGGCTTGGGGCGGGCCGGTGGCGCGATCGTCAGCAAAGGCCAATCCTGGCCAGCGGCGAGATAACCCGCACCGGCAGCATCGAGCGTGTCACGCACAGACTTTTGCAGTGTGAAAACACCGGCATCATCTTCCTGGCAGGCTATGCGGGCTAATTCGGCCTGCTGAGCTGTCCAAACCAGTGCGGCGGCGACCTCCTGGGCCGGGCGCGCGCGGGAGGGCAGATCAAAACTGCTCGAGACCGGTTCTCGCGTATACATAATGCCATGGAGCAGCATGAATTGCCAGGCGGCAATCGTCACGATCCAGCCAAGGACACTCAGGGAGCGGCGAAAAAAACGCTGCCCTCGATGGTTACGCACAGCGCGCCTGGCTGCTGCGAACCAGAGGATCAGGAGAGCGGGCAAGAGAACCACCGCCAGTTCAGTCAGGGAAAACGGCAAGGCAGCGGATAATGCCCGGAAAGGCGATGACCAGATGGGGAAAAAGTGCTGGACATAGGACAGTTCCACCCATTCCGGAGCATCCGCCAGCAAACTGCGCAGCAAAAACGGAATCGGCAGTAAAATCAGCCAGAGCAAGCGCGTATGACGGGTCCAGTCACGGCTTTGCCTGGTCTTTGGCAGGACGCGGCCAGTTCCAGAGATATCGGAAAATTCGGCAGGTGGTTTCATCCAGTCACCTTCTTTGGTGTTCGGTCCAGCAGCAATCAGTCCAGCAGCAAATGCCTCAGTTCAGCAACATCCTGTGCCAGTAAAGTAGCACCGCCGTCTTTCAGGTCTTCTGCATCGCGAAAGCCCCAGAGGACACCGACCCCGGTCATTTTGGCCCTGACAGCGGTCAGCATGTCCGAACCAGAATCACCGATCAGGGCTACCTGTTCCGGCTCCACACCGAGCTTATGGGCAATGTGCAAAGCCAAGGCCGGATCCGGCTTGGTCGGATACGGATTGAGCTGGCCATAGCAGAGATCAAATGTTCCTGCGGGGAAATAGTAATCGATCACTTCCAGTGTGCTTTCATGCGGCTTGTTGGACAAGACAGCCAGCTTGACTCCGGCGGCCTTCAAGTCTGAGATCAGTTGGGTGATCCCCGGATAGAGCGTCGTTTTGATATGCCAGTCACGGCCGTAAATCTCACGGTAAGTCCGGTAGACCGGATCAATCTGTTCATCCGGCCAAGTCGGACGGCTGACCCGCACAGTCGACTCGACCAGCTGGCGAGCGCCATAGCCGATGTAAGTTTTGATTGCTTCCTCACTGAGTCGGGCACAGCCATGCTGGTGCAGCGCTGCATTGCAAGCTGCGGCCAAGTCAGCCAAGGTATCGAGCAAGGTGCCATCCAGATCAAACAGGACAGCCTGGAAACGGGGAGTAGACATAAAATAGTCCTTTCTTAGGGCGCCAGATCCAGTCCAGCTGAAAAGCCATTCCGATCCGGTGCGTGACGGTCAGATCCAGCCCAGGGCACGCAAAGCTGACAGCAGGCCGATCAGGACCGGCTGGTGCAGGGCGTAGAAAACGAGGGAATTCCGGCCGAGGAATTCCAGTGGCCGGGTGGCTTTGAGCAGTGTTTCCGGAGCATGAGGGAAAGCCGTCGTGCGTGCCGGGTAGACAATCCGGCCCAGCAAGGATCCCACCAGGAAAAATCCCAGCCAGGGCAGCAACGGCAGGTAGTCCGCCATGCCAGGGCGCGCATCTGGCAGGATGCCCAGCGGCAATGTCAGGTAATTGCCGGCAAACATCTGGTTCAGATCAGGCATCAGGCCACCCAGGTACACCATCACGATGCTGGCAAACAGCAAGATGGCCTGGATGACCGGTTCTTTCAAGTGCAGCCTGGGGCTGACCAGACCGGCATACAGCAAGGTGCCGAGGGCCAGCAAATGGAGAACATTGAAAAAGACATAGAAATCACTGCCCGACAGCCGGGACAAAACGATGCTGACAATTGTGATCCCGACAGACACGCCCAGCAAACGCAAACCACGGCGGGTATTGCTGCGGGAAAAACTGCTCGAGATGCCAGAAACCACGAGAAACACATTGAGGAACAGCGGGCGCAACAGCTGGATGAACCACCACGATTCCTGCCAGGCAAACACATCGAGGCCGAAAAGATAGCGCAGGTCAAAAATGAAATGATGCAGAAACATCATGAACAAGGCCAGCCCGCGCAAGGCATCGAGTTCGAAGACACGGTTTTTTGTCGATTGTTCTGGCATGGGTCCTCCCTCGGGTCAATTGGCAAGATCTGGTCTGGTTTGGGCCGGGATGGGCTGGTTTGGTCTGGGATGGGCGCCCGGGTGCAGAGGGCGAGTCAGTTGAATTTGTAGATTCTCCGGGCCACCATGTAGGATTTGCGGGTGATGTAGCGTCCACCACGGCCTGGCAGGGCGAGCGCAGCATTGAGAAGACTCGTGCGCAAGACTGTGTAGGTTCGCAGATCGTAGTCCTTGATATCCTTCCAAAGCTGGTCGATTTTTTTAAGATTTTCCTCGGTATTGGACAAGATCAGATGGATGATCGCGATCGAAACCATCATGGACAAGTAGCGGGACATGTAGCGGCGCAAGTGGCGGTTGGCAATGTCCCTGCGCAAATGGTACATGTAGAGCATGATCCGCGTGACCTTCAGTTGCTGGTCAATGCGCTTGATCATGTTGTTCATGTTGACCGACTGGTCAGGCCGGCCAATGAAGTAGCGGTACAGATCGACATCCAGGTAGTGTACGCTGCGCACGAGCGGCAACGGCTGGTAGGCGACAATGTTATCGACGTAGAAGGTATGTTCCGGCAGCTTCAATCCACACAAACGCAGACGATCGGTCCGATAGATCATGCTGTGCATCAGGAGAAACTGGCTGACCCTGAAAAAGCGCATCTCATCCCAAGTGAAGCGCCGGTTGACCGGAAAAACATTGCGGTAGGAAATGACATTGGTCGTATTGTTGTACTTGTATTCATAGACATAATTGGCAATGACCAGATCGAGTGCCGTATCATCATCCGGCTGGGCCCGCAGCAGCTCCATCACCTTGGCATATGCACCCTGGTCAAACCAGTCATCGCTGTCGACCACTTTGAAATAGCGGCCAGTCGCGACCTCAAGCCCCTTGTTGACCGCCGAGCCGTGGCCGCCATTAGGCTTCTGCTCCAGGCGGACGATGTCCGGGTACCGCTCGATGTAGCCGCGTGCGATCTCCGCCGTCCGGTCCGTAGACCCATCATCGACGACGATCACCTCGACATCCGGCCCCCCTGTCACCAGGGAATCCAGACACATCGCCAGGTAATCCTGCGAATTATAGGAAGGAACTGCAATTGAGAGTAATTTCAAGCCATTCACCCCTTTTCAAACGAAGTTATTATAGCATGCTGCCAGAAGACATTCGAGGTGAATGGTCAAAAACTCGTGTGTTTGACATGCGGGGCGCGAGGCGCGAGGGGCGAGG
>JAQUEY010000098.1 GCA_028684955.1 Eubacteriales bacterium | reverse complement strand
ATCAGGGACTTGAACCCCGGACCGACCGGTTATGAGCCGGCTGCTCTGACCAACTGAGCTAATGGCCCATTTGCCTTGCGCGGCACCTTGCCTCAGCAACAAGGGAGATTATAGTGAAAGGGAGAGGTCATTGTCAAGCATCAAATTTTTGCAGGTGTCAAATTTTTGAAGCATCAAAATTTTGAAAAAAAGACCTTGGAACCATTTCTCTGATTCCAAGGTCTTTTCGATGGTGGGGATGAAGGGAATCGAACCCTTACGATCTCTCAATCGGCAGATTTTGAGTCTGCTGCGTCTGCCAGTTCCGCCACATCCCCGGGCGTTTTTGAACTTCCTGGTCAATCTTAGCAAGCTTCATGGTTCCTGTCAATCGACCAGGGCTTGCATTCTTGGTGTCGTTCAGTTATTCTCTAAAAAACAGCTACCTTTAACGCAGTCCTGTGAGACTTCAAAGGTTAACAACAGTCCTCCCATCACATCAGAGCGTCCACATCCGGACTTTTGGGATACGATTATTGCAGCCACCTGTCTTGCAGCGACAGATGGCTTTTTTTGTGCCATCAGATTGAACGGACTGAAACGTCCAGCAAGGAGAACCCATGGCTTTCAAAGCAGTCCTGATGGACAGCGCTGCAATCGACCGGGCCCTGACCCGGATCGCCCATGAAATTCTCGAACGCAACAAGGGCCTTTTGGACATCTGCCTGATCGGCATCCAGCGGCGCGGAGTGCCGCTGGCCGAACGGATCGCCAGCAAGATCGAACAGATCGAAGGCCAGAAAGTTCCGGTTGGCATCCTGGACATCACCTTCTACCGCGATGACCTGAGCATGCTCTCGGAACATCCGGTCATCAAGGGAACCTCGATGCCTTTTGCGATCCACGACAAAAAACTCGTCCTGGTGGATGACGTTCTGTTCACTGGCCGGACTACCCGGGCTGCGATCGAAGCCTTGTTTGATGTGGACCGGCCACAGAGCATCCAGCTGGCCATCCTGATTGACCGTGGCCATCGTGAACTGCCGATCCGGGCCGATTATGTTGGCAAAAACGTGCCTACATCGAGTTCGGAAGTCGTCCATGTCCATGTCTCAGAAATTGACGGTGAAGATTTGGTCGTCCTGGACGACAAGATGAAGGGGGAATGAACGGATGCAACTGCGATCCAAGGATTTGCTCGGCATCAAAGAGCTTTCAGCTGAAGAAATCAACCTGATCCTAGACACCGCTGAAACGATGAAACATGTCCTGTCTGCCAGCAG
Organism: Eubacteriales bacterium; assembly: GCA_028684955.1. Classification (GTDB taxonomy): domain Bacteria; phylum Bacillota; class Clostridia; order Saccharofermentanales; family UBA5734; genus UBA5734. Next base: position 7,207 of record JAQUEY010000098.1, on the reverse strand, counting down.
CAAGAAAACAGCCCATCTCCAGGGCAAGTCCGTCGTGACCCTTTTTTACGAAAACAGCACCCGGACCCGCTTGTCCTTCGAGATGGCTTCCAAGTTCATGGGGGCTTCTTCAGCCAATATTTCTTCGTCGGGCAGCAGCATCAACAAGGGCGAATCGCTGATCGATACCGTCCGGACGATCGACGTCATGGCCACGGATATCCTGATCATGCGCCACAGTCAGTCCGGTGCACCGCATATGATTGCCCCGCTGATCAAAGCCTCCGTCGTCAACGCTGGCGACGGTATGAATGAACATCCGACCCAAGCCCTTCTGGACCTGTTCACCATGCGCCAGCACAAAGGCAGTCTCCAGGGGCTCGAAGTGGCGATCGTCGGCGACCTGCTGCACAGCCGGGTGGCCCGGAGCAATTTATGGGCCCTGGAAAAGATGGGTGCCAAGGTCCGCATGGCAGCCCCCAGCACCATGCTGCCCAAAGATCTCGACAAAACCCCTGCGCTTGTCTGTCCGACGGTGCAGGATGCGGTCCGGGGCGCGGATGTCGTCATGGGCCTCCGTGTCCAGCTGGAACGCCAGCAAAAAGCGCTCTACCCATCGATCCGGGAATACGCCCGCTTCTTTGCCATTGATGACAAAACCTTGCAGCTGGCCAAACCAGATGCGATCCTGATGCATCCCGGTCCCTGCAACCATGGTGTGGAAATGCCCACCAGCGTCTATGACGGTTCGCAATCGGTGATCAATGAACAAGTGACCAATGGCGTCGCCGTGCGCATGGCGATCTTGTACCTGCTTTCAGCAAGGAGGAATGGCTGATGAAAATCAAACTATCCGGCGGACGTGTGGTCGATCCAGTCGGTTTGAAAGAACTTGAACAAGATATCCTGATTGAAGATGGCGTCATCGTCGAGGTTTTGAGCGGTGATCCGGACCAGGTCATCGATGCGACCGGGCTGGCTGTCCTGCCAGGGCTGGTCGATCCGCACACCCATCTGCGCGATCCCGGATTTGAGTACCGTGAAGACATCGTCAGCGGCACCCGGGCTGCCGTCAGAGGTGGCATCACAGCCGTTGCTGCCATGCCCAATACCAAGCCCGTCGTCGATAACCCGGCGATCGTGCGCTTCATCATAGACAAGGCTAAGCGCGAAGGCGCCTGCAAAGTGCTGCCTGTCGGAGCTGTGAGCAAGAACCAGGATGGCAAGGAACTGGCAGAAATCGGCCTGATGGCTGAAGCTGGCATCGTCGCCATCTCGGATGACGGCAAGCCGGTTCTCACCGCCGACCTGATGAAAAAAGCCATCCAGTATGCCGCCCAGTTCAACCTGACGGTGATTTCCCATTGCGAAGAGCCTTCACTGGCCGAGGGCGGACACATGAATGAGGGCCTGGTCAGTCTCGAGCTCGGACTTAGAGGGATTCCGACCATCGCCGAGGAAATCATGGTCGCCCGTGACATCCTGGTTGCCGAATATGTCGGCTTGCCCGTCCACCTGGCCCATCTGAGCACGGCTGGCTCCATTGAACTGGTCCGCCAGGCCAAAGCTCGCGGCGTGAAGGTAACCTGCGAGACCTGCCCGCATTATTTCACCCTGACCGAAGAGGCTTGCCGGGATTTCAACACCAGCGCCAAGATGAATCCGCCCCTGCGGACCCAAAAAGACGTGGATGCCATCATCGCTGGACTCAAGGATGGCACGATCGACATGATCGGAACCGATCATGCGCCACACCATGCGGATGAAAAGCAGATCGAATTTGGTCTGGCCAACAACGGCATCATCGGGTTCGAGTCCTCTTTTGCCCTCGGCTACACCTACCTTGTCTTGCCCGGCCATCTGACGCTGCCTGAGCTGGTGGCAAAAATGTCAACCCGGCCTGCAGAACTCCTGCACCAGAAAATGGGCCGGCTCGAACCAGGCTATCCGGCCGATATCACCCTGGTTGAGCTTCATAAGCCATTCATGTTTGACAAGAACGCCTCTGCCAGCAAAGCCAGGAACACTCCGTACCATGGCTGGATGCTGCGTGGCCAGGTCAAAATGACGCTGTGCGATGGAAAGGTGGTCTTCCCATGGTGAATTTTGCCGACCGGCTGACGCAGAAAATCAAGGAGACAGGTAATCCGACTGTCATGGGTCTCGATCCAATGCTCGACTATGTCCCAGCGTCGATCCGTCACCAGGCTGCTTTGGCATCGGCTGATCCGGCAGAAACGGCTGGCCTGGCCCTCTACCTGTTCAACCAGCAGCTGATCGACGCGGTTGCCGATCTGATCCCGGCAGTCAAGCCGCAGTTTGCCTATTATGAGCAATATGGCGTGCCCGGCCTTGTGGCCCTGCAGAAAACCATCGCGTATGCGAAGGATAAAGGTCTGCTGGTCATTGCAGACGCCAAGCGCAACGACATTGGCAGCACCGCCGAAGCCTATTCCCGTGCCATTCTGGGTGAGACGAATCTTGGTGCATCGGACAGCCAGTCCTTTATTGGAGCTGACTGCATGACTCTGAATGGATATCTTGGCATCGATGGCATCAAGCCTTTTCTGGACCAGTGCCAGAAGGGTGGCCAGGGCGTCTACATCCTGGTCCGGACCTCGAACCCTTCAGCCGGTGATCTCCAGGACTTGGTCCTGGCTGACGGTCGACCCGTCTATGAGGCGATGGCTGAAAAGGTCGCTGAATGGGGTCAGGACTTGATCGGACAGTCTGGTTATTCATCTGTCGGCGCTGTGGTCGGTGCAACATGGCCACGCCAGGCAGAAAAATTGCGCCAGCTCATGCCCCACAGCCTGATCCTGGTGCCTGGCTATGGGGCCCAGGGAGCGACGGCGGATGATGCGGTCGCCAGTTTTGGACAAGATGGCCAGGGCGCCATCGTCAACGCATCTCGCAGCCTGATGCTAGCCTATAAAAAACAAGGCTTGTCTGCCGATGCATTTGCTGCAGCCACCCGTCTTGAAGCCATTGCCATGCGTGACGATTTGCGCAGCGCCTTGAAAAGAGCCGGACGAGCGATTGAATAATTATAAATAGGAACGTATAATTATACAGATTCTGGCGCTTTTCCTGAAAGGAGATCAACATGCCCAAACGCACGGATATTCATAAAATCATGGTCATCGGTTCTGGACCGATTGTCATCGGCCAAGCTGCCGAGTTCGACTATGCTGGAACACAAGCCTGCCGCGCCTTGAAGGCTGAAGGGTATGAAGTCGTCCTGGTCAACAGCAATCCGGCGACGATCATGACCGATACCAACATGGCTGACAAGGTCTACCTGGAACCGCTGCAGATCGATGTGATCCAGCGGATCCTGCTGGAAGAAAAAGTCGACGGCTTGCTGGCCACCCTCGGCGGCCAAACGGGCTTGAATTTCGCCATGGAACTCTCCGAGTCCGGGTTTCTCGACCGGCACAACATCGCTATGCTGGGCACACCTGCCTCCGGAATCCGGATGGGTGAAGACCGTGAGGAATTCCGTGCCGCCATGCTGCGGATCAACGAACCGTGCATCCCGTCCGGTACCGCCAACAACCTCGAAGAATGCCTTCACCTGGCCGAAGAAGTCGGCTACCCAGTCATTGTCCGGCCTGCCTTCACCCTGGGTGGCACGGGCGGTGGCATCGCAGCCGACGAAAAAGCCCTGCGCCAATTTGCCGTTTCCGGACTTGCTGCCAGCCGAGTGCACCAGGTCCTGATCGAACGCAGCATCGCGGGCTGGAAAGAAATCGAATTTGAAGCGGTCCGCGATGCCAAGGGCAATGCGATCACCATCTGCAGCATGGAGAACTTCGATCCGGTCGGCGTCCATACCGGTGACTCGATCGTCGTGGCACCTGCCCAGACCCTGACGGACCTCGAATACCAGAAACTGCGCACCGCCGCATTGAAAATCGTAACCGAACTGGGCATTGTCGGGGGCTGCAACGTCCAGTTCGCCCAGCATCCGACCCAAGTGGACTATGCCGTCATCGAAGTCAATCCCCGCCTGTCGCGCAGCTCGGCCCTGGCTTCGAAAGCGACCGGTTATCCGATTGCCAAGGTTGCCTCGCGCATTGCGGTGGGCTATGCCCTCGATGAGATCCCTAATGAAGTCACCGGCACCACCAAAGCCAGCTTCGAACCGGCTGTCGACTACATCGTCACCAAGATCCCGAAATGGCCGTTTGACAAATTCGTCAAAGCTCGTCGCACCTTGGGCACGCAGATGAAGGCCACCGGTGAGGTCATGGCCATTGCCAATACCTTCGAAGCCTCGCTGATGAAAGCCGTCCGCTCGCTCGAACTGGGACTTAATGGCATGCGAGTGCCCCTGATGATGGATCTTTCAGACCATGATCTCTGGCCGCGCATGATCCAGGCGGATGACATGCGCTTGTTCGCAGTCGCCGAAGGGATCCGGCGTGGATTTGCAATCGATGAGATCTACGAGCGGACCTGGATCGACAAATTCTTTCTAAAAAAGCTCTCCATTCTGGTTGCCACTGAAACGGCTATCAGCGCGATGAAAACCATCGATGATGCGCTGCTGACCAAAGCGGTTCGCATGGCCTTCACCGATACCTGGATTGCCAAGCTCAGCGGGATTTCTGCTGAAACGGTCCGTCAGCGCCGCAAAGAACTCGGTCTGGTCCATACGTACAAGATGGTTGATACCTGCGCGGGCGAATATGACGCCGTCACGCCATATTTTTACTCAACCTTCGACATGAAAAACGAAGCCATCCGCACCGAGCGCAAGAAAATCCTCGTGCTCGGCTCTGGACCGATCCGGATAGGACAGGGCATCGAGTTCGACTATTGCTCAGTCCATTCGGTCTGGGCTTTGCGTGAACTAGGTTATGAGGCGATCATCGCCAACAACAATCCAGAGACCGTCTCGACTGATTTTGATACATCCGACCGGCTTTATTTTGAGCCCCTGACGCCGGACGATGTGCGCGCAATCATCGAGAACGAACAACCAGACGGTGCGATTTGCCAGTTTGGCGGCCAGACAGCCATCAAGCTGATCAAGGCTGTAACCGACATGGGCCTGCCCATTTTCGGCACCTCGGCCGATGGTGTCGATGCGGCTGAAAACCGCCAGCGCTTCGATGCCATCCTGGAGGACTGCGAGATCAAGCGGCCGAATGGCACGACGGTCCGCACAGCAGATGAAGCGCTCGCGGCTGCTGCCGGCCTCGGGTACCCCGTCCTGGTCCGCCCGTCCTATGTCCTCGGTGGCCAGGGCATGGCCATTGTCCACAATGACACCGACATGATTGAATACATGCGGATCATCAACCTGGTCGAGCAGGAAAACCCGATCCTGGTTGACAAGTACCTGATGGGCGTCGAGCTGGAAGTGGATGCCGTCTCTGACGGTGAAGACATTCTGATCCCGGGCATCATGGAGCATCTCGAACGCGCAGGCGTCCATTCCGGCGACTCGATTTCAATCTTCCCGGCATATATATCCGAGCGGATCCGCGACATCCTGGTCGATCACACCAGAAAACTGGCCCGGGCTCTCAAAGTCATCGGTCTGATCAACATCCAGTTCATCCTGTACAACGACGAGGTCTATGTCATAGAGGTCAATCCGCGTTCGTCGCGCACCGTGCCCTATATCAGCAAGGTCACAGGTATCCCGATTGTCGACCTGGCTACACGAGTCATGATGGGTGCCAAACTGACTGACTTTGAATACGGCACAGGCCTTTTTGCCCGCTATCCCGCGGTCTATGCGATCAAAGCGCCGGTATTCTCTTTTGAGAAACTGCATGACGTCGATACCAGCCTCGGTCCGGAAATGAAGAGCACCGGCGAAGTTCTCGGCTTGTCGACGACTTACAGCGAAGCGATGTACAAGGCGATCCTGGCTTCCAATTTCAAATTCCCGCCCAAAGGTGCGGGTATCCTGATGACGGTCAGGGACAGCGACAAGCCGGATCTGGTCCCGCTGGCCAGCCGGCTCAACAATCTGGGCTACGAATTATTCGGCACGGGTGGGACCGCAAACTATCTCAACAAGCATGGGATTCCTTGCAGCATCTCGCGCCGGGTAGAAGAAGGCCATCCGTCCACCGTCGACATGATCGACCAGGGCACCGTCAAGATGCTGATCAACACGGAAAACTCAAACTCCAACGATGATCGCGAAGGGTTCCGCCTGCGTCGCCACGCCATTGAACATGGCATTGCCACCATCACTTCCCTCGATACGCTGGTGGCTGTCGTCGAATGCCTCGAGCGTGAACTGAAACCGTCTGACCTCAAACCTTATGAAATCCAGGTCTTCGCTGACATTGTCGCGGCAACGCGGAAAAACACCCTGCCGCAAAATGAAATGCCGATGCAAAACGACATGCTGAAAAAGTAAGGGGATATCTGAATGCAGCAGATCGAATGGGATTGCACCATCCTCGAAAACCAACCCTTGAATGACCAGTTTTTCATTCTGACTTTGCAGGGAGAGGCCATCAGCCAGACAGCTCAGCCAGGCCAGTTTGTCAATGTATCCTGCCAGCAGTTCCTGCGCCGGCCCTTTGGCATCATGGCCGTTGACCGCGCAGCGGGTACATTCAGGATTGGGATCCAGGTCAAAGGGAAGGGGACGAGAGAATTCAAGGATCTTAAACCTGGGACAGTCGTTTCCGTCCTGGGTCCGCTGGGCCATGGCTTTGATATGGCTGGCTACCGTCAGGTCATCACCGTCGGGGGTGGTACGGGCGTTTTCCCGCTGTTTTTCGTCCACGATCAGTGCCGGGCAGAAGGTGTGAGATCGGTGGCTGTCTGTGGATATCGCAGCCCCCAGGATGCCATCCTCGTCGAGGAATTCCGCCAACTCGCCACCCAGGCCCTTTTTGCCTCGGATAACGGTGGCCTGGATGTTGACGGTCATGCAGCCTTGGCCCTGGATCACGTGCTGGCCGGATTGGAGTCTTTGGAAAACACAGTGGTTTTGACCTGTGGCCCCAAAATCATGATGCAGGCGGTGGCCGAACGTGCGGCCCGGGCTGGCTTGCCCTGCCAGGTCTCGCTCGAGGAACGCATGGGCTGTGGCATCGGCATCTGTCTCGTCTGTGTCTGCAAAATCAAAGAACAGGAAACCGGGCAGATCAGCCACCAGCGCTGCTGTGTCGATGGACCGGTCTTTCCAGCGGAGGCAGTCGTATGGTGAACCTGTCTGTCCAGATCGGTGCTTTGTCGCTGAAAAACC
>JAQUEY010000097.1 GCA_028684955.1 Eubacteriales bacterium | reverse complement strand
GCGATGGCACCGGCAATCGCCACCTGATTGGCCAGCTTCGTCTGCTGGCCACTGCCAGAAGGGCCGGTGTAGACAATTTTGTTCCCCAAGGCAGTGAAAACATCCTGGCAAGCATCAAAATCTTCCCTTTGGCCACCCACGAGGATGGTCAGCTGAGCATTTTTTGCACCGCTGTCACCACCGGTCACCGGGGCATCCAGCATGTGGGCACCTTTGGCCAAAGCCGCAGCATAAATCCTCTGGTCCAGCTCAGGACTGGTGGTCGTCATATCGATCAGGTACGTGCCCAGACTGACCGTGTCGAGAATGCCATTTGCCCCGAAATAGACCTCCTCGACGTCCTGAGGGAAGCCCACAATCGTAATCACCACATCCTTCTTTGCAACACAGTCGGCGATGCTCGGGCTCCAGATGGCACCCTCAGCCAGAACATCCTGTACTTTTGCCGTGTTTCTAGCGTAAATGCTGACACCATGACCCTGCTTCATTAAATTGCGCACAATGGACTTGCCCATGACGCCGACCCCGCTAAAACCGATCTTTTTCATGCAAGTCCTCCTCTTGTGGAAAATGAATGCCATTTTCTGATTTGGTTGATATTCTATCCCCAATTTTGTCAATGTTCTATTCCTGATTTTGCATGGCTCTCTGTTTATTACCGTGAAATTTTCATAAAAAAAACAAGGGGGTGGTGCGAAGGGTGGCCCCGCGGGTGGAAATTGCATGATCCGGGGCCAGGGGTGGCGCGAAGGGCGGCACCGCGAGCGGAAACTTCACGATCCAGGGCCAGGGGTGGTTCGAAGGGTGGCCCCGCGGGTGGAAATTGCACGATCCGGGGCCAGGGGTGGCGCGAAGGGTGGCCCCGCGGGTGGAAATTGCACGATCCGGGGCCAGGGGTGGTTCGAAGGGTGGCCCCGCGGGTGGAAATTGCACGATCCGGGGCCACCCTGACAAATCAAGCACATCGTGGTTCTGCGACACCAAAGCCTACAGTCGCAGGCTCTCTGCGGTTCGATGGTTCGTTGTTGCACGAAATCGACCCCGACCTCATTTAGGAAATTTCAATTTCAAGGTCGGGGTCATTTTCCGGAAGTTCAGATAAGGAAACCTTCTGATCCTACAGCCGCAGGCGGTTTGAGGTTCGTGTCAGGATATGTGTCAAACTCCACCCTGGCCCGGGATCGTGCAATTTCACGATCCGGGGCCAGGGGTGGTGCGAAGGGTGGCCCCCAGGGCGGAAATTTCACGATCCGGGGCCAGGGGTGGTGCGAAGGGCGGCATCGCGAGCGGAAACTTCATGATCCGGGGCCAGGGGTACACAACGTCACCTGACACCAAACCTTGCAACTACCTGAATTTGCTATAATTGGGGTAAATCGACTCATAAGGAGCTGACGGGTGCGCGAGCTTATCGATTTGGAGAGAGCCAATATTGAGCAGTTGCTTGGCCTTAGGACGTATCTTCTGGCGATCCCGTCGTTCGAGATCCAGAAGCACCTGAGCTGGCAAAATCCTGCCTTTTCCTCGCCACACTTCCTTGAGGAGCAGATTGCCGGGATGCAACCTGGCGATTTGCATCAAATGACCGATCCCTTCAGCTGCCAGTACCAGGCCTTGCGTATCGGGGATGAAGTCCTGCTCTGCGGGCCCTATTTAAACGGCTTGCCGGACAAAAGCCAGATCCATTCCCTTCTGGTCGCCAATCAGCTGGATTACAGCCAGCAGGTAGCCTTGCAGAACTATTTGAATTTCATCCCGGTCAGTGAGGACTTGCCGATCTTCACGGCTTTGCAAATCTTGTTCAGGGTGGTGGAAGGTCCGACGGCCCACGTCCACTACCAGCATTTCCACCATTTGCCTATTGCAGCTGCGTCTCTTTCTTATCCGCCCAAGGAGGGCCAGACAGCCAATCTGCAACTGATAGAGAACAGCTATGTTCTGGAGGATAAAATGTTGACAGCTGTCTCACATGGGAACAGCCGGGAAGCGCTGGAGCAACTTGCAGAGCTCATGCGCACGGGTGCCCGCCATATCCGGACCGGAGAACGGTTGCGTGATGAACGCAACCTCTGTTTTGTTCTGGGTGCCTTGTTGCGCAAGACAGCCCAGCAAGCAGGCGTCCATCCGGTCTACCTCGACGCCCTGTCCGGTGATTTTGCCCGCCAGATCGAACAGTGCCGGACGGTCCAGGAAATCAACCGGTTACGGGTGCGCATGGTCAGATCTTACAGTGAACGTGTGAATCGCCTGCAGAACAAGACCGATTCCCTGCTGGTCCGCAAGGCTCTGAATTACATTCAGCTGAATCAGACCGCCAATCTGACGGTGGAGGAAATCGCGTCGGCCATCGGGTGTTCGCCCAATTACCTTTCCACCGTATTCAACCAGGAGCTCCATCAATCGATCACAACCTACATCCATGAGCATCGTCTGGGCGAAGCAGCCGACCTGCTGCGCAAAACCAACCTGAGCATCCAGAGCATCGCGGCCTATGTCGGCTATACAGATACCAATTATTTCTCGCGTCTGTTTCGCCACCACTACCAGATGACTCCGACTGCCTATCGCAAAAATTCAGGCCGGACCGTCCATGAACAATCCAGCCTGAATGCTGTTGGTGATGATATTCTGGAATCCAGCGATCAGAGCCAGTCGCCGTAGCCCAGTTTGCGCAGATTGTCTGCTGAAATCCTAAGGCTCTCAAAGGGATCACGACCGTATGTCGAATCTTGTTCGACAAAAAAGTACTTGGCTCCGCATGCCAGGCCAGTATCGATGATGGCCTTGAAATCCAGGTTCCCTTCGCCAACTTCGGCAAATTCGATCAAACCGAGGAATCCTTGCATGAAACCCGGGAGATCACCTTTGGCCAGTGGGCTGGCATCGAGCTTGGCGATGCGGAAATCCTTCAGGTGCAGCAGCTTGACACGACCTTCATACTGTCGGATGATTTTCAACGGCTCTTCACCGCCGCGTTGAATCCAGTGGACATCGAGCTCAAAGCCCATCCGGGTGGCATGATTCTTGATGATGTCCAGGACATACTCGCCATCCATCTTCATGAATTCGATGTGGTGGTTGTGGTAATACAGGTCAATCCCATGCTCGGACAGGCGCTGGGCCACGGCTTCACATTTCTGGGCGAACTCCACGACCAGGTCTCTGCTTTCGATCAGGTTGAAAGGGATGATCCCGATGCGCAGAAAGTTGCAGTCCAAAAACTTGCAGTCATCCACAATCTTGTCAAAGTCGGTCGTCAGCGATTCTGTCCCCATACCCGGCATCAGCTCGAGATGAGCCGACATCGCCGAGACATCGATCGAGAAATCCGCACAGGCCCGTTTGAGCTCCGTCAGACTGGCGCGGTCAGTCGGAATCTGTGAGACCTCGACACTGTGGTAACCGATTTCTGCCAGCTGACGCATCGATTCGTAGACGCCAAGCTCTTTGATTTTGTCTTTGATGGTCGACAGTTGAACGCCAATTTTTCCTTGTGCCATGCTCAGCCTCTTTCCTTTTCTGCGGCAACGCGCTTGTTGAGTTCTGCGAGATAGAGGTCCTCATCGACCGGCAACTCGACGCGATGGCCGACGAAAGCGGACAGGTGCATCGCATTGGCCAGCTGGACACTGCGGATGCCATCGGAACCGGGGGCCAGCAGCGGAGTACCATCGAGAATGTTAGCTGCAAAGTTTTCGAAAACCAGCGGATGCTGTTCCAGCGGATGCTGGGTATTTTCAAAGCTGTATTCATTGACTTCGTATTTGTCGACCTTTTTGCCCATGAAGAGGTTGATGACATCTTCGACCGACATTTCACGGTTGATTTCATTTTCGGTCTTGCTCAGGACGCGGACGGTCGCTTTTTTGCTGCCTTCGACGACAATTTTGCCTTTGTCACCCAGGATTTCGAAGCGGTCGGTGCCAAGCAGGTCATGGGTGCAGGTGACGAAAACGCCGCTGGCACCATTGGCGTATTCGGTCAGGGCGATGACATCGTCTTCGACGGCGATGTCGCGCTGGTAGCCAAACTTGAGCTGGGAGGTCACGGCTGTCGGCATGCCGCAGATCCACTGCCACAGGTCGAGCTGGTGTGGTGCCTGGTTGACGAGCAAGCCACCGCCTTCGCCACCCCAGGTAGCACGCCAGGCACTCTGGTCATAATAGGCTTGTGGACGCCACCAGGTGGTGATCATCCAGGTCGAGCGGCGGATGTTGCCGATCTCACCGCTGGCGACGATCTCCTTGAGCCGCTGGTAGAGCGGATTGGTGCGCTGGTTGAACATCATACCAAAGGTCAGTTCAGGGCGGGTGGCCGCATACTCGAGCAGCTCGGTGACCTGCTTGCTGTAAACGCCAGCTGGTTTTTCCAGCAGGGCATGGATATTGCGTTTCAGGGCCTCGATACCCATTTCCGGATGCAGGTAATGCGGGACGGTGGTGCAGACCGCATCAACCAGGCCACTTTCCAGAAGATCGATGTAATTGTCAAAGAAAGGCACATTGGGGTATTTTTCCGCACACAAGGTCTTTTTCTTGGGATCAATATCACACAGAGCGGCGAGCTCCGTGTTGCTGACCTTGCCGGCGATCAGGAAATTGGCATACATGCCACCCTCTGCACCGACTCCAATGATCCCCATTCTGACTTTTTTCATCTCAAATTCTCCTTCTTGCTGGGCCGTCCCGCTGATTGACTCCAACGTAACGATGGAATCTTGCTGTACTTTTAATGATAGCAATTGCTTTTGAGTGATGTTAGCATTATTGTACGATCTTTAGTATATTTCTATGGCAGCCGATTCAACAACCATCTTGTGATAAACTGATGATAGTTACTGTCATCTGCAGATTCTTTTTTCAGGAGGTCCGCCATGCGCACATTCAAATTGGGCCGCACCGGGCTCGAGGTCACACCCGTCGTCTATGGTGCGATCATTCATATGAATGAGACCCAGGAAGCGGCCAATGCCCTTGTAGCCACAGCCGTTGATCGCGGCATTAACTATTTCGATGTCGCCCCATCTTACCAGGACGCCGAGGTCCTGCTCGGACCCGCCCTGGAACCCTACCGCAGCAAGGTCCATCTGGCTTGCAAAACAGGCGAACGGACCGCGGAAGGTTCCCGGCGCGAACTCCTGACATCGCTCAAGAATCTGCGCACCGATCATTTTGATGTCTACCAGTTCCACGCCCTGACGACCGAGCAAGATCTCGAGACCGTCTTTGCTCCAGGTGGTGCGATGGAGACCTTTTTGTGGGCTAAAAAGGAAGGCCTGATCCGCAACATCGGCTTCTCTGCCCATTCGGAGAAAATCGCCCTCCAGGCGATGGACTTGTATGACTTCGATACGGTCCTGTTCCCGATGTATTGGGCCATGGGCCTGAATACCGGCTGGGGTGACCAAGTCGCCGAACGCGTCCGCCAAAGCGGAGCTGGCCTGCTGGCCATGAAAACCCTGATTCTGCGCAGCTGGCTGCCGGACGAAGAAAAAACCTATCCCAAATCCTGGTGCAAGCCAATCGCGGGCAACGATCGCCTGGCCATTGCCGCCATGAAATACGGCCTCGCCAAAGGTGCCGCCACCCTGGTGCCACCGGGCAATAGCGAACATTTCCAGTTCATGCTCGACCATATTGACGAGTGTCTCGACCATCCCCTGAATGACAATGACCTGGACCTTCTCAGGGAACAGGCCCAGAAAGTCAAGGACTACCCGATTTTCCAGGAATGAGTACATCATTGAGACAGACCCAGTTCAAATAGGGCTTTGCGCCAAGCTATTCAGGAGGTAGTGCACATGCGACTTATGGAACAAGCCATTCAACTCGAAATCGATGGCGAACAGTATTATCATCAGCAGGCCAAGCTCAACCAGGGCACCCCACTCGAGACTGTCTTCATCTTACTGGCCAAGGCAGAAATCAAGCATCTGGAACTCTTGCGCCAGATGGATCGGGGTTCCTATCCAAGCATGGATGGCGATCCGTCAAAAGAAGCCAGAGACCTTTTTGGTACCCTGGGCGAATTCAGAGTAGACCCTGGTTACATAGCTGACCAGCTCGAGGTTTATCGTGCGGCCAAGGAAATCGAGCTCAAATCCATCGAGCTTTATCAATCCATGCACAAATCTGCCACCCAGGCAGAAGACAAGAAGCTCCTGCTGTTTTTAGTCAAACAGGAACAAAGCCATTATGATTTGTTCGAAAACCTGGAAACGCTGCTGGAACGCCCCACGAGCTGGGTGGAGTCGGCAGAATTCGGCAATCGCGAAGAATACTGAAGGGTTTACGGTCTGCATGACATTCAAGATATCCCGCAGATGGTAGAACAAATCACCGAAAGCCACTAGATGGGTAATCTTGATTATTAGCCGATCTTTTTGTACAATGTCAAAGATCGGTATGAAATCGATTTTAAAACGCTGACGCGTTTTTTATTGCTCAGGTTGTTTCACTGGATAGGTATACTCATGAAGGTATACAGTTTTCTGTAGAAAACTGTATACCTTTTTTTTGTTAAACATCTTATGAAAGAGTGGACTTACTTATGCACATGGCAGACGCCTTGATTTCACCCATCGTGGGTGGAGCAATGATGGCAGCAACCGTTGGTACAGCTGCATATTCGATTAAGAAGATTCAAAATGATTTGGATGATAAAAAAATACCCATCATGGGTGTGATGGGGGCATTTGTATTCGCTTCTCAAATGATCAATTTTTCAATACCCGCAACCGGGTCCAGTGGTCACCTGGGCGGTGGGCTCTTGTTGGCAATCATACTGGGGCCGTACGCGGGATTCCTGACAATTTCGTCCGTTTTGCTGATTCAGGCATTATTCTTCGGAGATGGTGGATTGCTGGCCTATGGCTGTAATGTGATCAATCTTGGATTTTATACATGTTTTATCGCCTATCCTCTGATTTACAAATGGATCACACGAAAAGGACTGACTTCAGGGCGAATCTTCGGGGCTTCGCTGATTTCGGCCATCCTTGGTTTGCAAATGGGAGCATTCAGTGTTGTGCTGCAGACCTTGTTTTCTGGCAAAACAGAATTGCCTTTTGGCACGTTTCTCCTGCTCATGCAGCCGATCCATTTGGCGATTGGTGTCGTTGAAGGTCTGGTCACTGCAACGGTTGTGACTTTTATTTGGAAGGCTCGGCCAGAGATTCTTGAAAGTTCTGCAGCTGGCAAAGCCATGGGAAGTATTTCGATCAAAAAAGTCCTGACGGCAATTTTAGTGACGACGCTGGTGGTCGGTGGTGTTGTGTCCTGGTTTGCGTCTTCCAATCCAGACGGTTTGGAATGGTCGATGGAAAGAACTGCAGGAACGGCAGAGTTGGAATCATCAGGGAGTGTGCATGATCTATTGGCAACGATTCAAAGCAAGACTGCATGGATGCCTGATTATAACTTTAAAACGGTCACTGAAGACGGGGTAAATTCATATACAGGCACCAGTGTTTCAGGCATAATAGGTGGAGGCTTGACCCTGGGGCTTGCGGGACTGATCGGTTTGATGATCAGCGTGTTTAAACGGAAGAAACCAAAAGCTTTAGAAAAGCAATGATTTTACGGGGTTGGCGAATTGCCCGACCCCTTATTAATTGGGACTGGTAGGATGTCAAGAATTGTAGATTCGATTTACAACATCAGGTTATTAGACGATTTAGCCCGGAAAGATACTGTCATCCACAGAATACATCCTGTTCCCAAGCTGCTTGCCACAATCGTCTATTTGATTGTCGTTGTGTCCTTTGATCGATATGAAATCAGCGGACTGTTGCCGTTTGTCATGTATCCGATGGTCCTGATTCTTTTAGCAGAACTTCCTGCAAAGCCAATTCTGAAAAGGCTGCTGATGGTTGAACCGCTGATTATTGGAATCGGTATCTTGAATCCGATATTTGATCCAAGAGGCTGGACCACTTTTTCTTCGATCATGATCAAAAGCGGATTGACTGTCACGACGTGCCTTGTATTAGTAGCAACGACTGGCCTTGATCAGATTGCCCAAGCCTTGAGGACAATAAAAGTACCCAGCTTATTCGTGCTGCAATTGCTTCTGGCTTTTCGGTACATTTCTGTGCTGATCGAGGAACTAGCCAGAATGCTGAGGGCCTATGCTCTCCGTGCACCGCGTCAGAAAGGTATCCGATTGAAAGACAGTGGATCTTTTGCCGGGCAGTTGCTTCTTCGCACCCTCGATCGAGCGCAGCGTGTTTACGATTCCATGCGGCTGAGAGGTTTTAGCGGGGAATACCATTCCTATGGCAAATCAACGATCAAGGAGAAGGACCTTTTATATTTGCTGGCATGGAGTCTGTTTTTTATTGCCGGGAGGACATACGATCTACCGGCGATTCTGGGATATCTGGTCGAGGAGGCAATCAGCAGATGAGTCATCATAAAATCGAAGGAATCAATCTTCACTATTCATATCCAGATGGCCACGAGGCCATTAAAGATATTTCCTTTTCCATTTATCATGGTGAATCAGTTGGGATCATCGGCGCCAATGGGTCAGGTAA
>JAQUEY010000096.1 GCA_028684955.1 Eubacteriales bacterium | reverse complement strand
GCTGTCTTCCAGTCTGATCTGTTGCCGTTCATTGGGTGCGAATGCCATGCTCTATCCTGCCTGCTGTTTTGTTGTTATTGATATTGTATCATTTTAGTCAGTGGGGTGACTTTTGACACCCGAACCAGGTTTTAAAAAATTCGTTTGATAACGCGCCTTATGTGAAAAGCGTGGTCAATGCTTATCGCATGGTGAAGTAAGAACTATTTGGCAGAAAAACTTGTTAAACTCGGTCACATAGGACAATTTCCGGCATGAGTGGGCAGCCTCCCATACAGTTGTCTCGCTGTAAGCAGTTGGGACAGCTATTGCGGAGGGGCTCGCGAAATTGTTCAAAAGCAGTGCTGTTCCAGGCTTCTTCGATCGAATGATCCCTCAACGAAACGGCATATCTTTTACTCTGATCAAAGCTGCAGGGGAGCATTTCCATGTCGGCGCCAATGTAGGCGCTGAAACGAGCACCTTCACACGTATCCAGTGCATCCATCACCTGATTGTGACAATTCTTGATCGTGCCGGGCACTGTGCAGCTATCCATACCGATTTTGAATGGGTAATCGCTGCGGTCAACGAGCTGGAAGAATCGGATCACGCGTGGGTCATCGAGTTGCAGAACATTGGCAGCGGTGCCCAGACCAGCTGGCTTATGCAGTAGAAACAATACTGCGTTGATGCCTTCTGGGAAATCATGTCTTTCCAAGCGGTCAATTGCTTCATCGATCGAATTTTGACCTAAGACGTAATGAATATTTGTTTTGACTCCGGCTGCAAGCAGCATTTCAATCGCGCGAAGTGTGTACTCACTACGGTACCAGCTGACAGCAACAGCCCCACAATGCTGCTTGCAGAGGCGGGCCAGTTCCGGTGTCAGCCCATAGCCAGATGTTGTGAAGTTTGGAACAATATCATTGGCATGGCAGATCTGTAAAATCTCGGCAATGTCCTCGTGCTGATCGGGATCTCCTCGCCCACCCAAGGCGAACTGGTTGACCCGCCCTTTGCATTGTTCGACAATCATTTGAAAGTCTCTGATAGACATATTGGGTTTTTCAATAGTCAGGCCGCTCTGGTAGCAGCCAATCCCCGCTTTGAGACAAAGACCTGTTTGGCCATGGACACAGTGGCCCATAATCCCGACATCAATCAGGTGTGGGAATGATGCCATGAACGGGTCTACACCAGTGTCATTCATATCCTGATCCAGGATGCCTGTGCGAATATAGAACCCCGTCTTGTTGTCGAAAGCGAATACGAATTGGTAGACGGAATCGTAAAGGTATTTCATAGCCGCGTATTCTCCGAACGTTATTTTTGGCAATATGCTGAATGCTTGTCAATTATAAATCTATATTATTAACACAATGAATAATGCTTTGATAAATTATACAGCAATCCAATAATCAAGACAAAAGCGCTTAGATCCCCTTGCACTCACGAATCCCTTCTCGCACAACGTTCAAATACTTTTTGTTGGGGGGATTTTCCGTGAGGCGAGCATGGTTGGTAAATGTGGCGACTGGAATACCGCCAAGAAGTCCAAGATTCAAACGCAAATCATACCAATTGGTCGATCGGCCTTCCTGGCGATGGACGTCGTCGAATTGTTCTCGTGTGATCAGATAAGCACGGCCTTGGGATTTCCCCCTTTTATTGTGATCAAGGAACGCAACGCCCCCATTCTGCCAGGTTGGGGACTGGTTGCCAAAATACATGTCATGGGGCACCTGACAGGGCAGATCGCAGATCGGCAAGCTCTGGTCTCTGCAGCCCTCGTAAGATCGGATTTTGCGGAACCACCCACCGCGAATGTAGCAGAGGAATCGTTCACGCAGGAGGTTGGATCCATAGGCGATATACCAGACATATCTCTTCGCAAGCTGGTGGAATGGTTCGCTGTTCCAGGGCTGAAGGCCCAAAGGCACTTCCTGTGAAGGATTGACAGGATAGTTGTATTCATAGATCCAGGCGATCTCACGCTGGCCATCTGCCATCTGGACTACTGTGGCGATCCGATTATACAGGTCCCCTTCCCCTTCATACCTGTCCAGGTCAACCAGCTGTTCATTCGTGATCCGGTATAGTTCGCCGCAAACCAGAGCCGGGCCGCGGTTTTGAACAGTCTGCTCTGATCCCACGACTAGATCATCACCGACTGGATAGTCTCCTGGATCTGATGACACGATCGCCGGATAGGCGCCCAAATCATAGAGACGATATCCCGCCAGGAACGCTTGGCCTTTCAGCCTGCAGCCCTCACGGCTTGAGAGCTTATGCTGGGCGATTTGTCCGGTCATCAAGGTTCCGTAGACGAATAGGTGGCTGATTCCACCTGTCCGAGCCTGCAGATCCTGCCAAGGCTGAGCATAGTCTGAATAGCCAAGATGCGTATGACCAGACAGCAAGGCTTGACGTTGCTGCGAAAGAATCTCAGTGACCAATTGGGTGAATTCAGGGTGTTCGGAGCCGTGTACAGCCAGGAATGGCCAAAGTCCAGCATCCAGGTAGAAATTCAGTACTTCGATCCGGACATCTTCGTCCTCGAAACCATGGCCAGCAAATCTGCGCGTCGTTGCAGCCGACAGACCTGAATTCAAGCCTTGTGACCATGCCGAGGGAAGCTCACCGCCCGTTTGGTCAGCAATAAGCTGTTCCCTGATCAGGCTGGCAGTCAGAAAGTAGGTTGGCCAGTACCAGAAATCAACCCGGGCGTCACTTGGAGGGGTGCTTTCATCAATGAGCAGTCGGCACAGGCCGTCTTCGTCCTGGCATGCCAGCAATGAGTCGATGATTTCAGCCAGTACCTGAGCAGACAGGTCATCGGAAGACAAAAAAATACTCGTAAGCTCTTTGCGCCAGGTCTCGACATTGCGATAAAGCTCGCTCAGTGCATGTGGTTGTTCTGTGAGATTCAAGCGATAAAATTGTTTCATAGGGCCACCATACCTTTCATGTGTTCATGACTTCTTTGATCTTTAAGATCTGTCTTTATTCTAGAACGCATGGAAAGCTGGGTGTGGAAGCAGTACTTCCACTTTATCAGGATTGCTGAGTGCAGCTGATTATTTGCCAGTTATCGAGTTCAATCATCTGACCGGTTGCCATGTTTTTCAGACTGACGGTCTCGCGTTGCAAGTATCTAATCTGGACCGATGCCAAGATCTGTTCGACTTTGTTCTCATCGTAGTATCGAATGATGCTGGTTTCGCCATTTTTGAAGCATTTGATCAACTGGTCCTGGACATTACGGGCTGCGATGGCTGACTCGGTAAGGAATGCGTCCTGTTCTCGAGCTGACAGCGGACGATCCAAATTCTCGTACCAGGTCAACTCTGAATCATAAATGCCATCGCGAATCCGTTTTTTGATCGTCGTTTTCGCATAGCTCGAGAGATTTTGCCAGATCTGGTGTGCTGTGATTCTCGGTACATCCGACTGACTGATCTGCTGATAATGACGCAAAGATTCGAGCAGACTGATCACTTGCATCAGATTGCCTAGCAACAAAATCGGATGCGGTGTCGATTCAAACTCTATACCGCCTCGTGACCGTTACAGTCCGGAAATTTTTATTTTCCGATCTAAAAACGTCAATCCGTGATCTGTCAATTGGTTCATATCCTCGCGAATCTGGCGCTCGCTGACCATGAGCCGCTCCGACATTTCCCGAATAGATGTGTTTTCCGTACTCATTTGAATGATCTGCCATTCGCGGTTGTTCGACAGGATGTTGTATGCATCCCAATCGATCGGGACACAGATCCCATAGGATTCCTCTAGAAATTCACAAAAAGATTTGTAGAGATCGTAGGGCAATTGCTTTTGTCGTGTGTAATTCCTGATGGAATCATCAATGGCCTGGTGCAGGGCATCCGCCAACGCATTTGATCGCTGCCCTGTCAGTGGCAGATCAAGCCATTCCGTGAGGGCGTCCTGTTGCTTCAGCCCATATGGTGGACGCGATGTCTTTTCAGTCTGATCGAAAAGGCCAAGTGCCTGGTTGTATTTGCGTTTACCATTTGGAAGAACCTTCTTGCGTAAAAAGGTATCGATCGTCTGAGAGAGTGTCTCGTTTGTCATTTTCATACCTCGAAATTGCGGCGCCAGGGCCACCCCCGGAAATTAGCGAGCAGTAAAACCGACACTGGTACAGGTGGAACGTTAGCCATCATGAGCACCTCACCCGATCAAAGCAGGTTGCGCATTGATCATAAATCAGCATCAAGATGCAATAAATAGATTATGCATCATATTAGCCGAAAAAGTCATCTATGCATGATTGAAGGTGTTGTTGATGGTTTGGGTGATTTTAAATTTTGAAGTTACAGTTAGCAGGTAGAGTACATCACTACCCCCCAAATAAGCAGCAATCATGCTGTGTTTTTGGGGGAGAAACGGCAATGAAAAGTACAGAAGGGGGGGCACGGCAGGACCTTAATGTCAGTTTGTATTAGAAAAATCTACTCGCTGAAAAGTTTTCCTTTTCGAGCTCTTTGGCTTTCTTGATGTGAATGTTTTCGATTTCGTATGTCCACACTTCCACTTCTAGCGATTTGGCCAATTCTTCTTTTGTTTTTGAAAAATCAGAAAGATTCGTCGAGTCTTTCGAAACTAAAATCATTTTTCTGATTTTTGCATCAGATGGCAGTCCCATGTCTTTCAACAATTTATTGTGATCAATGATTTGATAGTATGTTGCAATTTCGAGCATTGCTTTGTTGATACTTTCAGCGTTATTTGGATGTTTAAGTTCGATAAGAAACACACTGTTTTCTTCTGAATTGTAACTCAAGAGATCAATTTTACCATGCTTATCTGCTTTAGAATCGTTCATTGGAATCTGATAATCTAAGAATCTCCCAATACGATCGAATCCAATATTTTCACTCGCGCTTCTTGAGCAGAGCCACATTGCTATGATTTCTTCATTGCGTCTGACGCTTTTCGATTTATAATCTGCGTCGTGACCGTCCATTTTGTAAGAATTTTTTCTGGTTACCTTGTTGATGCTTTTTAAAACATCTTTGATGCTGTTTTTTTCATCAAGCAATTTGTTGGCAATCGCATCTGAAATAGATCTATTTCTCCCTCGCTTGGTAAAAATGTCTTTCCGATAAATTTCTACCGGATTTGAGTAATCATTTGGAATCTCATCAATCAATAATCCGTATTTTTCCGCGATCTTCATACTTCCTCCATCTTCCCTTTTCATTCCCACATCGCATCTAAGTCCCAGCAACCTGGGCAGACGTAGTGTTCATCGTGTTCGACTCTGTAATTTGAAATTTTGAATGCTCTAACGATTTCGCTCAGATGTTCCTCGATGCACGTATCCATGTACACAACTGCTTCGTGTTTTATGGGATCAAAGATCACTCTCCCCCGTGGTATGTCCATGTATTCAATGTTTGTTTGCAATCGATCAAATAGGGTCTGGTGTGAGACGGGATTGTCCAGCATGCCGAGGGGTTGTTTTTCCGCGTGTTTCAGGTCGACGAAATCTGCAAAGAGTCCCTGGGTACCAGAAATCGTGTGTTCCAAATAGAAGAAAGGGCCGACAAACATGTTGATTCACCTCCAGTTAGTCATCAAATCCAAATAGTTGCTCCATTTTGAGGGGTCTGTGCTTTGCTTTCAGATATCCCCTCAAGTTGTGGGGATTGATCAGATCGTTGGTGGCGAAAAAGGCAAGATCGTCCTGGGCAGCTGAGCATGCTTGCAGGGATGCCTTTTTCAGAAAATGTATCCCGGTTTCGATTTTGGACGTTTGGTCTTCCGTCAAAAAGATCCAGGCTAAATAGAGTTGTTCGATTCCAGATGATGTTTCAGTGACATGAAGGGCCAGCCTCAGGCCTTCTTTTCTGTCCGGGGGGATTCCCAGTCCATTGATGTAACACCAGGACATGAACAGGTGTCCGGACTTTCTGTGCTGCTTTTGCAGGAATCTGGCCAGGCGGATGTTTGATTCGATCCCGCGCTGATATGAGCGAGATTCGCCTTGTTTGAAATGGCCCGGAATCGGCAGGATCTGTTCCAGGTGTTCGGCGATCGAAAGGTCCTGATTGGAATGAATGTGCTCGAGCCATTCGTTGACGAAATCGAGATACAGATGATCCAGCAGGGGCTCGATTTGCCTGGTCTGGGCAAAGGAGTCGCGGCAGCGGATCAGGCTATCTCTGTCGGTGGCTGAAAAAAGGCTGCGCTGTCCACAGGCGATGAGGGATTTGGCATGGCCTGCATCGGCTGCTTGCTGATAAAGCTGTTCGGCTGTCGGGCTGTGCTCAATGATGAACTCGTTTTCGGCCAGCCAGCCGAGTCGGTAAAGGGCTTCCAGCGATCCACGCTCAGCTGCTTGATGATAGGTTTGAGCCGCTGCATGAAAATCCAGCGCGCCGTAGAGGCCGCGTTCCAGGGACCAGCCTCTGGCAAACAAGCTGTCGCTGAGTGGAATAACAGCACGACGCTTGGCTTCGGAAAATGACGAGAATAGATCTGATAGTTTTAACCGGATCTCGGCCATGACGAGCTGCTCAATTTGCTGGCTGGTATCGAGATCAAAGGCGAGCGCCTGGTCGCGATTCTGGACAGCCAAGTGAATCATGGCATTGATGTAGAGGTCATCTTGGGATTCCGGCAAAAGAATCATTCGATTGTATCTCCATCGTGCAGGATCTTTTTGCCGAATCGCTGGAACCACTCAGCATCCGTCGTATGGATCGGCAGGATGGTGTCTGGTTGGATCGTGTCAATGAAATGGACCAGGTCGTCGGGATAGGCATGGCCGCTGGCATGGATCTGGTAAAATTTGAGATCCCCAGACTGGATTCTGGGTGCCAGCTCGCCCCATTGGTGGCTCATGCGATCGAGATAATACGAGCTCAGGGAATAGATAAAACTCGATCCAGAGGGCAGAACGTCATGCGTGGCAAGTGCCTGGCCGATCCAGTACCGGAATAGCAGGACATAGTTCTGATGCGCCTGCAGGTCTTCGTAATCCAGCGCCTCAGTCCCCATCCACTCGACTTTGGTCGAAACGACGCCAAGACTCTCCCACTGCTTCTCTTTTTCCGGCATCAGGACCTGGATCCCCCAGTGGTCACCCAGCTTTGGGATTTTCCCATGGTGCAGGCGGGACAAGACAAATGCCGTGTAGGGATCGAGGACGAGCATTCGATTGGTTTTCAAGCAAGCGCGAAAAATCGTCACAAGCCGATCGATGTTCTGCCCGGACATCTGAACGATCGCAGGCAGCTGATTGGCCGAGAAGCATTTGACAAACTCATCTTCGAGATCTGATTCTGATTTCCTGGGGCCACTGCTTTGCAGGGGCGAAAGATTCGTCCCCTCTGTCAACAGGAGATCGATCCGTGTCTGCCTTATTCGCTGGGCAAGCTTGAGCGAAAGGACCTTTTTTCGCCCATGAAATCGAATATCACCCGTGTAAAATAGATTCACCCCACCCACACGCACCAAAAAAGCATGGGCATCAAACGCCGAGTGGTCAATCAAATAGGGGGTAATCGAAAACTCGCCTAAGTCTAATTGCTTCTCTGATTGGAACGTGTGCCAAGTCTGACCGATAAAAGGTCTGCGGGTTACAAATCGGGTCATTCGAATCAGCGTCTGTGTGTCCAGCCCGGAATAGATCACGCAAGATTTCGGCAGAAGATCCATGTATCCCCAATGATCCTGGTGGGAATGGGAGATCAGACAATAGTCAACGGATTTGAGTTTCTCCGCCACCGGTCCTGGATCGGGCGTGAGACCCTCCCCCTCCAGAGGCATGCCAATATCGAGAAGAATCTGCTGACCTGCATAGCCAATCAGAATAATGTTGCCGCCGATCTGGTTCTGGCCGCCCAGGATTTCGATTTCAACATGCTTGATCTGGATCATAACTTAACTCTTTCCCGATGAAATCTGGCTGAAAAACGATGCGGTTCGAAATCCTAGGAGCTTTCCTGGCAGCAGATCATTGTGAGCATCGTCATACAGGAAAACCTTGCGAAAGACAAAGCCCCAGAAAGCCCCGACTGATTTTTTCAGCCATGCCTCCTCTCGGCTAACTGCCGGCAGTTTCGGCTCCTGATTCGCGTAATAACAAAGAAACGTATAGACTGGGGGAATTTTGAGGTAGTCATTGTTGAAAATGATGTGGCGCATCAATGCCTCATCATGGATGGCCTCAAAGCAACGCTGGCGATAGATCGAATCAGAGGTCAAAAAGGCCTGATTGGCCCGATAGACATACCCGAATCCCTCATAAATCTTCTTCTCCAGATCAGTCAAATTGTGATTTGCCATGGAGCAGCCCTCAACCTTCTTTTAGATGCATTAATTGTAGCATCTAAGATCGTATAATGTAAAGGTCTAAAGAATGATTTTGCAGTACCAACATTCAGGTCAAGCGTTTATGTCTTATGTGTAATGATTCACCCCAGCACCTCTCTGAGCTGAGGTATATACGGGCTGATGCTCTGTTGCATTCGGATCAGGTTGTTTGTCATGAAATCAATCGCAGCTGGCCACTGGCTTTCTTGACGGATATCG
>JAQUEY010000011.1 GCA_028684955.1 Eubacteriales bacterium | reverse complement strand
CCAGCAGCCAGCTGCGCAATCCATCGTCCAGATCGACCTCAGATGCAACCAGGACATGATGCGTCCAGAGGCCAGGGCGTGGTTCGACGGCACTGATAATCCGCGGATGAACCACGTGATGATCCAAGTAAAAACTCACGATCAAATAACGGTCCGGCCGGTTTTTCACGGTCAAGATGGGCGGCCACGCTGACGCAAATGTCCGCCTGGCATAAAAGGAAGCCTGAGTTTTCCGGAAGACCACTCGGGTGCCCGGCAAACTCAGGATCCATTGCTCCAGCGCTTCGTAAACGGGAATCATTTCAGGCTGGCTGGCAAAAAGCTGCTGCACCTTCTGCTCAGTCATGGCAGGTCTGCCCCGGCATCGTGCAAGAACCGGTTCATGACACAGGTTCGGGTTTTTCCAGAATACCAGCGAACAAAGGCAAACCAGTTTCCAGATCGAGGATGCCATAGACAAACGGCCGGTCAAAAACAATCTGATGCTCCGAGAACGGCAAACTCGTCACGCGCATCTCCACTGAGGTCGCTGCTGCTGCCTCGGTCCCTTTCTCATCCACACGGACAAACGATTTGTGCTTGACCTCACCGATGTAGAGGATTTTTTCATGGCTGTCGATCATCTGGGAAAAATCAGCCTGGTCGGGTTGGAACGCAATGTTGAGACCCAGGTGGGATAATTCATTGAGAAGACTATCCTCATAGCGCGACTCGAACTTGGGCAGGGCCAGATCGACCTCGAGCGGATCCTGGCGCAATCCAGCCGCAACTTCGTTAAAAAACAGCGCCGGATCTTGTGCACCCAGCCATTCGCGCGCATCCGTGCCTTCATCAGGTAACACGGCAAAAAAGGCAAACCGGTCATCGGCATAAGGCAGTCCAATACCAGTCGCATCATCCAGCTGGTAGAAATTCATCCCACCGGTCCGGTGCATGAAATCGACTTCCACGTCCCCCTCGGGCGCCCGGAAAGGTTGCGGGCGGGTGTCCGCTTTTTCAAAAGGAATGTCCCAGTCGGCCAGGAAATAGATCGCATTGATCAGGAACATCACCGAATCGGGGCGGATCTGGTCGATGATCTGCTCGATCCGGCCATTTGTGGCTTCGCTGACCCAGCCATTGATCACATCCAGTGTCTTGGAGTCCTTGAAATCAAGCTTTTGCGCAGCTGCATTGAAATAGTCGGCGTTGGCCTGTAAAAACGGCTGGAAAGGGACAAAATCCTGGTCGAACCAGATCGAATTCGTGATCGAAACCGTCGTTTGCCCACTGGCACGATTCAGCCCCGTGATCCAGCTGCGTGCGGCACGGTTGACATCTGCGACCGACAAACCCTGAGCAGCCAGTGCCGCCAACATCGCATCGCGCGTCGTTGTATCAGCCCCGTTCAAGGTCATCGCGAGAGCCAGGTAGACCGAGGCAGGCGATACCATGAAATTACCCGGATTTTCTGCTGATTTCTGGAAAAGCAAGGCCGAAAAGCGACTTGCCCCACCAGACCAGCCCTCAGGTAAAGGCTCCGGTTCAACCGGCCAGGCAGCCGAACTCACATCAGCCATCAAATCATTCGCGCCAGATGCCGGCTGGGGGGTCCGGCTCGTTTCCCCGGACGATTCCTGCGTGTTTTCTGAGGCAGACTCGGAAGCAGGCCCTGAGCTTGATACCGGACCTGTACAGCCAGCAAGTACCAGCGCCAGGATTGATGCCAGCATGAAGATTAATGAAAACAACCGTTTCATCACGAACACCTCCAATCGAATGATCTAACCATTGGACGTTTGAAACGGCAAAAAGTTCTTGAAAATCCGAAGGCGGGCGCAGCGCCGGACAGACCGGCGCTTCAGCCAATCATGCCATGTTCTTCGTAATAGGTGATCTCCGTGATTGCGTTTTTCTCGTCGACAAAGACGACAGTCGGACGATGGGTCTTGGCTTCTTCGGGGGACATGGTGCAGTAGGCCATGACAATGACACGGTCACCGGGGCTGACGAGACGGGCGGAGGCGCCATTGAGGCAGATGATGCCGCTGCCGCGTGGCCCGGCGATGATGTAGGTCTCGAGGCGGTTGCCATTGTCGATGTCGGCAACGAGGACTTTTTCATAGGATAAAAGGCCAGCGGCATCCATCAGATCCTGGTCGATCGTGATGCTGCCGACATAATGCAAGTCAGCCTCAGTGACCACCGCGCGGTGGATTTTGGCTTTGAGTACGGACAATTCCAAGGTAGGTTCCTCCTTTATTCCGGCCTGAACGTGAAGTTGTCGATCAGGCGGGTTTTGCCGAAAAAGACGGCAACGGCAGCCAGGACGCTGCCTGAGATGGTCGTGACAGGCTGCAGGGTGTCCCCATCCACAACCTCGACATAATCGATCCGGGCCAGTGGCTCGGCAGCAATTCCGGAACGGATGATGTCGCGGATGACAGTTGCAGACCGTTCGCCTGTTTCGAGTGCCTGCCAGGCTTTCTCCAGACTGCGTGACAATGACAAAGCCGCCTGGCGCTCCTTCTCTGACAGATAGACATTCCTGGAGCTCATGGCCAGGCCATCTGCTTCGCGAATGATCGGACAGGGCACGATTTCGACAGGGAAGTTGAAATCAGCGACCATGCGGCGGATGATCGCCAGTTGCTGGGCGTCTTTTTCCCCGAAAAAGGCCTGGTCTGGCTGGCAAATGTTAAATAATTTGGCTACAACTGTCAAGACGCCCTGGAAATGGCCAGGCCGGCTGGCCCCACACAGGTGGTCCCCGAGGGTCTTGACATCGGCAAAAGTCAAATTAGGCTTGGGATACATGTCGGCGACCTCCGGGATGAAGACCAAGTCGGCACCTGCGTCGCGGCACAACTCCAGATCTCGTTCCAGATCGCGGGGATAGCGGGTGTAATCTTCATTCGGGCCAAACTGGATCGGATTGACAAAAATGCTGACAATCACACGGTCGCAGGACTTCCTGGCTTTTTCGATCAGGCTGACATGACCCGTGTGCAGGTAGCCCATGGTCGGTACCAGCCCGATGGTCTCCTGGGCGTTCTGGTATAGCTTGACTACAGTCCGGACATCCTGGATGGTGCTGGCAATCTCCATGGCTTCCCGTTCAACCCGGGCATCGAGAGCCTTTTTTTCGAGAACCGACGTCTGGTTGCTTTTATCCGTCTGTTGCTTCTTCATCATGATCTCGCCTCCCGCCAACGCTCAAGCCAGATGCGTTCCGGCATCTGGCGACTGTTTCAGCCTTCGGGCCAGGTCTTTATCGAGGGCTACCGAATGCTCAGGTCCGGGGAAAGTCCCCTGGCGGACAGCTGCGACAAAGGATTTCAGACCCGTTTCCGCTGTCTGGGCGCCATCGGCAAAGACCTTGGCAAAACGCGGTTTGATATCACCGGACAATCCCAGAATATCATGGTAAACCAGGACTTGGCCATCACATCCGACACCTGAGCCGATACCGATCACCGGGATAGACACGGATTTGCTGATCACTTCTGCCAGTTCCGCTGGCAAGCATTCGAGGACGATGGCAAATGCCCCGGCATCCTCCAGGCGTCTGGCGTCCTCAATCAGCTGGCGAGCTGCCTTTTCTTCCTTGCCCTGGTACTTGAATCCGCCAAAGACATGGACCGACTGCGGAGTCAGTCCAAGATGGCCCATGACCGGGATCTGGGCTTTGACGATTGCCCGGACCTGGGGCAGGACCGTGGCGCCGCCTTCGAGCTTGATTGCCTCGGCATTACCTTCCTGGATCAGGCGTCCGGCATTGACTATGGCATCGCGCACCGAAGTCTGGTAGGACATAAAGGGTAAGTCACTCACCAAAAGGGCGTCTTTCGTACCCCGGGCGACGGCTTTGGTGTGGTGCAGCATGTCTGCCATGGTGACAGGCAGCGTATTCGGATAACCGAGGCAGACCATGCCCAGTGAATCGCCAACCAGAATGGCATCTACTCCGGAGGCATCCGCCAGGCGGGCCATCGAATAGTCGTAGGCAGTCACCATGGCCAGCCGTTCGCCGATGGTTTTGGCTTTCTGGAAAGTCGTGATGGTACGTTTCATGAAGATCCTCCTGAACGAAGCAATTCGTGAAGAGCCTGGTCTTTGCGGTTGTGATGGCGCAAGCGAGCTTGTTCCAGCAAAATCGCCGACAACTGGCGATAGAGGGCCCGGTCGTCTGCCGGCATGGCAGCCAGATGATGGCGGATCGTATCGACATCATTGCGCTCGACTGGACCTGTCAGGGCGCCCGGCAGGCCATGGGCGTGGAAATTGTCGATGCTGGCCTTGATCAGAGGCCAGACAGCCTGTTCGGCTTGCTTGTGGGACAGACCAAGGGTTTCCAGGTACGCACAGCTCCGGGCGATGACTGCCAAAGTCAGGTTGGATGCCCAGACACTGGCCAGGTGGTAGAGGGGTTTCTGACCGGCAGACAGCCGGATGACCGGGTGGCTCCATTCTGAAAGGGCCGCAGCCCATTCATCGGCAATTGTTGCATCTCCCTCCAGGGAAAAGCTGGCGGTTTCGATCGCCTCCGGCATCATGTCGCGGCTGGCAAAAGCCAGCATCGGGTGCAAGGACAAGACGCCCACATCAGGTTTGTCCGGCAGGTTGTCCCGCAAGGTTTCTGCCGATAACGAGCCACTGGCATGCAACAGCCACTGGCCTGAAACCAGGCGACCGGCCAGACGGCGCGCCACGGCGGCGATCTCACCATCGGGCGTTGCAATCAGGATCATGTCGGAATAGGCCGCCACTTCATCCAGATTGCGGAACGCTTTGCTGCCGGTCAGGCGGGCAGCTCTTTCTGCCGAGAGGAAACTGCGGCTGGCATAACCCGCCAGAGCGACCCCGCGGCTGGCCAGATACAGGCCCAGGCCGACACCCAGCCGTCCTGCACCAATGATGCCCAGTCGCCGGCCGGTCAAAGGGCGAACGATCGCAGCCGGCTGGCCACCGAGAGCAATCAGGCGCAAGCCTTTGAGCAGCAGCTCCGGATCGTGGCGGACGGGTTTCCTGAAATGGTGGATCAGGCGGCCGGACAAGCCGCCCGTCAAGATCAGGGTGGCAGGACGGCCCAGTTCACCGGACATCCGTTCTGCCAAGCCTTCGAGCATCGCAGCGGTGCCATTGAGAAGTCCGCTGCGGATGCTGTCCTCTGTGTTGCGGCCAATCTGGGCAGGGGGGCTGGCCAGATCGGACAATGGCAGCTGGGCAGTCACCTGATGCAGCGCCCGGGCACTGTTTTGCAAGCCGAGGCTGATCGAGCCGCCCACCAGGCTGCCGGTGGCATCAATCACGCTGACTGTCGTAGCTGTCCCCACATCCATGACAATGGCCGGCAAGGGATAGAGGCGGGCGGCTGCGACTGCATTGGCAATCCGGTCCGCGCCTATTTTTTCCGGCACATCGACCCGGATCGGAATGATCGATGTCCGGGCGCTGGTCAGGACAGGTAAAAGCCCGGTGTAGCGGCTCAAAGCTTCGACCAGCTGGGGTGTGGCGGGTGGAACGACAGACGAAATGCCAATGGCATCAAGCTGGCCAGGGTTCAGGTTGTAGCGGTCAAAAAAACCCGACAATTCCCGGTCCATAAGGTCATCCGCATCCTCGCGCACCGTGCCCCAGCGGGCGGTGCAGCGCAACACATCCGCTTCAAACCAGCCGATGACGGTCTGGGTGTTGCCAATGTCAACGGCCAGGACTCGGACACATGACTGGTCTGGTCCACAGAAGGGATCTGGTGAAGTGCCTTGGGAAAATTCCGGACTGGAGGGTGTACCTGCTTCTGCTCTCATCTGCGACCTCACAATCCTTTGGCCAGCATGGCATCGAGGATGGCAAAGGCCAATTCCGGTTTGGGTAATTCGGGCAATTCCTCGGTCTCCTGCTCATCGACCAGCCAGACCTTGCCCGAGGCCCGGGCAAAATTGTCCAGTGAGTTGGCAATGATCAGGTCAAGCTTCTTGCGCTCGAGCTTGCCTTTGGCGTTTTCCAGCATCGCCTCGCTCTCAGCCGCAAACCCGATCAGCTTCTGGTGGGTCTTGTGTTTTGACAGCTCCAGCAATACATCGGTATTGGGCACCAGCTCGATGTTCAGCGTGGCGCCTGTTTTTTTGATTTTGGAATCACTTCTGGTGGCTGGCTTGAAGTCAGACACAGCAGCAGCGGCAAACAGGTAGTCCGTTGCCGGAAACGCTTTGAGCGCAGCTGCATAGAGATCGGCCACGGTGTCGACCCGGATGACCTCGACCCCAGGGGCATCCAGGGTGGAATTAGCCAGCAGCAGCGTGACCTCAGCCCCATAGTGGCGACAGGCCCGGGCCAGTGCGACACCCATCTGGCCACTCGATGAATTGGACAGGAAGCGGATCGGATCGATGTATTCGCGCGTCGCACCAGCCGTGATCAGCACGCGCTTGCCCAGCAAAGGCTTGGGTGCGAGAAACGATTCGACGGCATCGAGGATGGCAGGCACCTTGGCCAAGCGGCCCTTGGCATAGACACCGCAGGCCAGCATGCCTTCCTCTGGCTCAACGAACCGGCTGCCGCGTGCCAGCAAAGTGGCCAGATTCGCCTGGAACGATGGGTTTTCAAACATGTTGACATTCATGGCCGGGGCGTACAGGACGCGTTTTGGATCGGCTGCCGCCAGAACCGAACTTAGAAGGTCATCGGCGATTCCCTGAGCGGCCTTGCCAATGATATTGAACGTTGCTGGTGCGACCAGAACCAGATCGATGTTGGTTCCCTGTTCAATATGCGAAACCTGACGGTGGTCCTCATCAGAAAACATGTCAACCAGGACCTTCTGGTGCGTCAGTGTCTCAAATGTAATCGGAGAGATGAACCGGGTCGCATGTTCTGTCATGATCACGCGGACCTCATGGCCCGCAGACGTCAGGGCGCTGGCGATTTCAGCTGCTTTGTAAGCAGCAATGGAGCCCGTCACTCCCAAAGTAATTTTTCTGGCACCTGGCATGCTGTAAACTGTCCTCCTGCACCGGCACAGCCTATCCCCATGGGACATGCCGGATTATCCGAATAATTATACCATAACAGGTCGATCAGGATCGGTTATGATATAGTGAACGTAAAGATCACAGTCACTGTGCTCAGATCTCGTCCACACATGAGATGCAATGAAAGTGCCAAATGCCATGAAACCACCTGTACCGATATGGACCGCCCTGATTATGATCCTGGTAGCCCTGTTATCCTTGACGGGCTGTCTGCTGCAGCCCATGACCAGCCAGGCACTGACACCCGCCGCAACCAGCCCGTCAGCCGCCACCGGAAGCCAGACCGATCCCGTGGCAACGCCGGGAGATCCCGGGCAGACTGCGGGCACAGCACAAACCAAGCCAACGACAGCACCTGAGGCAACGGCTGTACCAGAACCCACGGTCTATTCCGGGCCACCCAGCGACGAGCATCCTGTCATTGCCCTGACTTTTGATGATGGTCCTTCCACAGATCTGACCGGACCTCTGCTCGATATCCTTCTGGAAAAAGATGTCAAAGCGACCTTTTTTGTCCTCGGCAACCGGCTCCAATCCAGCCAGGCCCGCGGCGATTTGCTCCGGCGCGAGGTCGCAGAAGGCCATGAAATCGGTAATCACACCTATACGCACCAGATCCTGAAAAAGGCTGACGCAGCCACGACACGCGACGAACTGGTCCGCACGACCGAGCTGATCCAGTCGATCGCCGGTGTGACCCCTACGGTCATGCGCCCGCCCACGGGTGGCTACAGTGACGTCACCGAAGCAGTGGCCCGTGAGCTGGGCCTTCTGATTGTCAACTGGTCCTGGCAGAGCTGCCCGGAGGACTGGAACCACAAAGATGATCCCGACCATATTGCCGATTTTGTGATTGAAAACGCGGCCAATGGCCACATCATTTTACTCCATGACACCAACAGCGCCACACTGGCCGCCATGCCCCGCATCATTGACGGTCTGTCTGATAAGGGGTTTCGCTTCATGACGGTCAGCGAACTGCTGTCCTACAGCAGCGAAGGGCTGCCAGGTCCGGGCGAAGTCGTGTCCAAACTGAAGTGAATCCTGTTCTCCAGTCTTGAGGGGGCTCAGTCGCTGATTTTGGGCCGGAAAGCTTCGGCTGGATAGCTGGCACGGGAGTTCCACAGGACCCACTCGGTGTAGCCGGCATCTTCGACAGCCCGGATCTGTTCGCGGATTTCCTGTGCGCCGTAAGTCATGTAATAACCATCAGGCAGGTACGAAGCCGTGAAAGCTTGCAGATAGGGCGCAATCGCGACGTTGTAGCCGGGCGCAGCGGCAGCTGCTTCCTGGCCTTCAATCAATGTTTTGTACATGACATCATAGGGATACAGATCCGGCTTGGTGTACAGGGTGTCGCCAACTTGCTGTCCGACTCCATTGCCCGTGTAATGGCCGCTGGAATTGTTGGCGTAGTGCGACGGGTAGATCATCGGACTGACCCGGTCGAGGCCGAGCAAGCCGAGCGAGGCCCAATCCTGGCCGATCCGGTTGCCATCGCCTCTGCTGATCATGACTATTGCAAAAACATCTGCCCCCAACGGGATACCCAGCTCGTCCTGGATCTGGACCCGGGCAAATTGCAAGAACCGGTTGATCGCCTGGACCTTGGTTGGCACCGTGCCTTCTTCGCCAAAATAGGGTGTTGCACCAGTGGTCGTTCCACCCGTCGGGAAGCGCACATAATCGAACTGGATCTCATCGACGCCGATGGCGATGGCTTCTTTGGCGATGTCCACATTGTATTGCCAGACGTCCTGGTTATAGGGGTTGACGAAAGGCTTTTTGCCTTCCAGCTTATAAAGCAGGGCGTTGCCGTTCTTATCCTGGATCGCCAGGTCCGGACGCGCCTCTGCCAGGTACGGATCTTTGAAACAGACAATCCGGCCGATGACGATGATGCCCTCTGCGTGGAGTTTTTCGACCACAGCCGGCAAATTATAGAGCGGATGGACCAAGTCATTTTCGATGGCCAGCGGGACCTCTGACTTGTATTTGACCCCGTTGGATTCTTTCAGATCAATGACCACGGCATTGACCTCGGTCTCACGAGCCAGGCGAATGGTGGAGTCCAGGTTGGCTGCAGCGCCGAGATAGAGGGCCCGGATTTCATTGTGTTCGTACGAAACGACCTGGCTGGCTGTCGGCAGCGGACCGAAATAGGTCTCGACGACCGGATCGGCCGGCAGGGGCGGGACCGGGGTCGGAGTCGGAACAAAGGTTGGTGTGGGTGTGGGCGCGGCTGTTTCTGGCGGCAGTGTCACGGAAGCGGCCGGACCTTCAGTTGACTGTCCCGCCTGGGCACCGGAAGTTGCCGTTGCGGTACCGGTCTCCTGGCCTGGAATTGCCAGCTGCAGATTGCAGCCCGCGAGCAGGAAGCTCACCGTCAGCAGGATAATGGCAACCCGTGCAGCGGGTCTGATCAATGCAGGGATGGTCTTGGCTTTATTCATATCGCGCCCTCACAACAGGATGGAACTCAAGGATCAATCCGTTCCGACTATACCACAGTTGGAGTCTCTTCTCCAAGGGAACCTGTGGCCTGAGAACGTGAAAAACGCGCCTTGTTTCTGACAAAAACGCGTTTTTTGAAGGATCAGGTTCGTAACAAGCTCGTTGGTGCGTTCAACCGATCCAGCAGCCGCCCACCGGCCGGATCGAGAGGACATGGCACGATCCCAGGCCGAAAACAGCCTCGATCGCCGGCTTGAACGCATCAACCTCGGCCAGCGGTACAAAAGCCTGCACCGTACCGGCAAATCCTCCGCCATGGACACGCCAGGCGCCACCGACTGGTGCCAGCAAACGCTCGCACAAGGCCAGGACCAGAGCCACCGACTGCTCCCGGGTCGAGCCAGTGGCAAAAACATTTTGCAGATTGTCGCTCGACGAGCGTCCTGATTCGATGATCAGGGATTTGAAACGTTCGACATCGTTGGCCTTCAACGCCGAAGCCTGGAGAGCTACCCGCTGGTCATCGGCAAAAAAGTGCAGCGCCCTCAGGACAGCCCGGTCGCCCGTTTTCCCTCTGACCTCTGCCAGCGTGCGCAGAAAATCGGTTTCCGGGACTTCGCGCAGATGATTCTTGCCAAAACACGCCGCCACGGCTTTCATTTCAGCCGGGATGGCAGCATATTCGTCGGTCAGGTCACCATGGTCAGCCCCGCTGTCGATGATGCACAGGGCAAGGCCGGAATGGGCAAAATCAAAAGACACCGGTTCGACGACAGGCAGGGCTGGATCGCCAAAATCGATCGCGATGATCCCTCCTACTGAGGAGGCCATCTGGTCCATCAGGCCACAGGGCTTGCCGTAATAGACATTTTCCGCGTATTGCCCAATCTGGGCAATCGCCACTGGACTGACCTCACCACTGGCAAACAGGGTGTTGAGGATGTTGCCGACCAGGACTTCGAAAGCTGCAGACGATGACAACCCGGATCCTTTGAGGACATTGGATGAGGTGTACGCGTCAAAGCCGGCCACCGGATAGCCCAGTTGTGCAAACCGGGCAGCTACGCCACGGATCAGGGCTGCCGAAGTGTTTTTTTCTGCGTCCTGGACCGTGAGATCATCGAGATCAATGACATCGATCGGGAAGCCCTCGGACTGGATCCGGATCGTGCGCGTACCATTCTTGCGGGCAGCTGCGATGACATCGAGATTGACGCTGGCAGCCAGAACATGGCCGTGCTGGTGATCCGTGTGGTTGCCACCGATCTCTGTCCGGCCGGGGGCAGAAAAAAGTTCGAGGTCAGCCAGGGCAGTAGATTCGCTATCGTCTGCAAACACCTGGGCGAACGTTTCCACCAGCTCCTGCAGCCGCAAGGCGTAGGACGCCGTTGCATCCTGTGGACAACCGTAGATTTCCGACAAACGTTGGGCCAGACCGCCTGATTTCAAATTTGCAAGAACGGATTCGATCGTTTTCATGGGGCAGCGGTCTCCTTTGCATAACCGTTGGGATTCTGGCTTTGCCAGCGCCAGGTGTCGCGGCACATTGTCTCCAGGTCGCGCGTGGCCTGCCAGTGGAGGAGCTCACGAGCCTTGGCCGGATCGGCATAGCACAGCGCAACATCACCAGGGCGGCGCGGATCGATCTGGTACGGGACCTGGCGGCCGGTTGCCTGTTCAAAGGCTTTCACCATTTGCAGGACACTGTAGCCCTGCCCGGTCCCCAGGTTGATTGCCTCGGTACCGGTATGACCGGCGGCATAGTCAAGCGCCCGGATATGGCCTATCGCGAGGTCGACCACATGGATGTAATCGCGCACACCGGTGCCATCGACGGTCGGATAGTCAGCGCCAAATACGTGCAGCTTGTCGCGCCGGCCGACGGCGACCTGGGAAATGTACGGCATCAGGTTGTTCGGGATCCCGCTGGGATCTTCGCCGATCTGGCCCGATTCATGGGCGCCGATCGGATTGAAATAGCGCAGGAGAACGATCGACCAGCTGGGATTGGCAGCCTGGATATCCCTGAGGATCTGCTCGTTCATCAGCTTGGTCCACCCATAGGGATTGGTGCACCAGGTCGGGAAATCCTCGGTGATCGGCACGCGCTCGGGCAAACCGTACACGGTCGCCGAAGAGCTGAACACCAGCTGGCGCACGTCAAATTCTGCCATCACCTCACACAGAGAAAGGGTGCTGTCGAGGTTGTTGCGGTAATAGCGCATGGGCTGGGCGACCGATTCGCCGACGGCTTTGAGCCCGGCAAAGTGAATCACCGCATCGATGGCATGCTTTTGGAAAACACCGCGCAAGGCTTCACGGTCACAGACATCGACCGGATAAAAAGCGAGGGATTTGCCCGTGATCGCCTCGACCCGGTTCAGCGACTCGCGACTGGAATTGTCCAGATTGTCGACGACGACGACGGCATAGCCTTCATTGAGAAGCTCGAGGCAGGTATGGCTGCCGATATAACCGGCACCGCCGGTCACCAGAATGGTACGCATGTTGTGATCCTCCTGTTTGGGTGATGAAACCAGTCCGAAACGGCTACCGGTCAGAAAATGAATCCGGTGGCTACCAGGAAACGCTTGAGCGCGACTGTCCCTGTTTCATCCTGCTTGAAGACGCCGCAATGTTCAAGTCCTGACTTGAACAAACGGCCTGTTTCCTGTGCCAGGGCAGCATCGATGGACGGTGCGTCTACCATCCCAGCAAGACCGCCACGCGCGGCCAAAGCCTCGACCCAAGCCAGGTGCTTGTGCAGCGGGTGTTTTGGACTGGCCAACACTGAGTGATCCATCCCGGCCAGCAGCCAGTCACGCAATCCGGCCAGCTCGGTCTGCAGGCGGCCCGGCAGGATCGCCAGACCCATGACCTCGATCAAGCCGATGTTTTCTTTTTTCACCGCATGGATTTCCGGATGCGGGTGGAAAATCCCCAGCGGGTACTCATCTGTCGTCCGGTTGTTGCGCAAGACCAAGTCGAGCTGGTAGCGTCCGTCTGGCAGTCGGCGGGCGATCGGGGTGATCGTGTTGTGCGGCTGCAGCTGGCCATCGTGTTCGGATTGGTGGAGAATTTCTGCCTGCGGATCCGAATAGCCCCGCCATGTGCCAAGGATCAGGTCCGCCAGAGCGACCAGCGCGTCCGTGTTGGCGCTGGCAAGCCGGAGGGTGGTCAGCGGCCAGTGAATCTGGCAGGCTTCGACTTCCGGGAAATCCGGATGGGCAAAAGTCATCGTACGAGGCGCCTGCTCCATCGGGAAAGAGGCCCGGCCACCCTGGAAATGGTTGTGGTTCAGGATCGAGCCACCGACGATCGGCAGGTCGGCATTCGAACCGCAAAAATAGTGCGGAAACTGGCGCACGAAATCGAGCAAGGCGGCGAAGGTCCAGCGATTGATCACCATCGGTTCGTGTCGTTCGCCCAGGACGATGCAATGCTCGTTGTAGTAGACATAGGGCGAATACTGCAGATACCAGCGCTCACCCGCCAAATTCAGTGGCACGATCCGCAGGGTCTGGCGAGCCGGGAAATCGATCCGGCCAGCGTAATCGACGTTTTCCGGGCAGAGCAGGCAGCGCGGGTACTGGGCACTTTTTTGAGTCAGAGCCAGGGCGATGGCGCGCGGATCTTTCTCCGGCTTGGCCAGGTTGATCGTGATCTCCAGATCGCCGTACTCGGTCGCAGTCTGCCAAGACTTGTTGCGAGCGATCTCAGCCATGCGGATGTAGTTGGAATCGATCGATAGCTGGTAGAAATAATCGGTCGCAGCCTGGCTGGACACCTGCTCGCGCAGCCGGTTGAAGGCTGCCGTCACTGCTGAAGGCCGCGGCATGAGAAGGCCCATGATCCGGGTGTCAAACAGGGCGCGCAGTTCGAATATCGAACTGTCAACCAGACCCAGCTCTCCGGCCGCATCAACCATCCGGCCCAGAACCTCTGGAATGGTTTCTTCCGGTGCCCCAGTGACCGGTTCAGCAGCTGGCTGGTCCAACCGGAAAAGATCGAGCAGCAGATTGCGACTACTGGTCACATCGAGTGGATCAAGGATCCCTTTATCCACTGCCAGCATGAGCAATTTTTCAATATCAATCTGGATCGTCATCGTCTGAGCGTCTCCTCGAGGTGAATCATGGACCTAACTCGTGTATACTGCCAGTATAGGAAATGTCCACTGCCCTTTCCTCTCTTTTTTTATGGTGGGCTAATACGATTTTTCGTTTGTGAGGTCTCGGATGGCACCCGTTTACAAACCAAAGGAATTACCGGAAGATTTTCCATTTGCGATCAAGTTCGCGGAAATGCCGCCGTATTACTGCATGGATCATACCTTCCACTGGCACAATTACCTGGAAATTTCCTACGTCAAGCAAGGACACGGCCGGTACTATATTGAGAACAAAGTCTATGATATCGCACCTGGTGACATCGTGGTCATCAACAACATCGAACCGCACTACATGGAGGTCCTGCCACCTGAGCCGATGATCCAGCCCGTGGTCATGTTTGACGGACGCCTGATCAGCGACGGTGCCAGCCCACTTTTCGACAAGCAATACCTGGTGCCGTTTTTTGAACGCGGCTCCAACTTCAGCAACAAAATCGACCGTCATACGGCCATTGGCAAAAAGATCTTCACCCTGCTGACCGAGATCGAAGAGGAATACCGTCAGCAAGCCACTGGCTTTCAACTGATGATCAAAGCCAAGCTCCTCGCTCTTTTTACCTACCTGATCCGTTCATACCAGGACGAGGCCAAGTCCAGTCTCACACCGGCGCAGAAAAATAAACGCCTCGAACAGCTGCAGGTTGTTTTCGAACACATCGGGCAGAACCTCGACCAACCGCTCTTGCTCGAAGAACTGGCCGCCCTCGTCTACATGACCCCCAGCTATTTCTGCACCTTTTTCAAACGCGCCACTGGCCAGACCCCCGTCCAGTACATCCACAAAGTCCGGGTCGCCCGGGCGATCGATCTCTTGCGGACAACCGACCGCGGCATCTACGACATCGCAATCGAGAGCGGTTTTGCGAACCTGGCCAATTTCAACCGGATTTTCAAACGTGTGACCGGCCAGACACCAAGCGCCGTCCGGGGCAGTTGACTTTCACGTCTCTGGCCGCAGACGTCAGGTCACCTCGTCCACCCAGTGTCGCACCACTTGCCACTGGGCCAGTTTGTCTACATATGAAACCGCATGAGCTGGACTGGTTGAGGGCAGACGGCAGACCTGAAGTGCAGGCCGGAGTTCAGCCAGCGACATCAGCCCCTGTTTCTTGAGCACCTTTTGTTCGAATAGCTTTTCGGCAGCCTGGCCATTGAAGCAGATACGCTCGATCCGGGGCCATTGCTGGAAAAAAATCGCAAAGTCGTTGGCCACCACATCCCGGATCGCGGCATCCGCGCTGCCATCGCGCCGGCAGAAGGCCACCACATCCCACAATGCCAAATCATGGGCCAGCAAAAACTGCGTCCGAGCCGCATAGTCCTGCGGCAGTTCCTCACCCCACAAGTCGTGGATGATCCGCCAGAAGGCATTGTGCGGATGGGCATAGTACTGGGACTTTTCAAGAGAGGATACACTTGGCATGGAGCCAAGGATCAGGACCCGGCTCTTTTCATCGATAATGGGCGGAAAAGCCTGCAAAACGGGATCGTCAATCATCTCTTCCCTTTCGGGCCTGGCTTGTTTTCCAGACGTCAATCCCATTGTAATACAATCACAGAAAAACAGCCGCCTGGCCGTGTAT
Source organism: Eubacteriales bacterium (assembly GCA_028684955.1). Classification (GTDB taxonomy): domain Bacteria; phylum Bacillota; class Clostridia; order Saccharofermentanales; family UBA5734; genus UBA5734. The sequence goes on along the minus strand of JAQUEY010000011.1, from coordinate 19,119 downwards.
CCTTCCTACAGTGAAGCGCTGGACCGGCGCAGCATGGCCGGCCACCCAAGGAGTTGTTCATGTTCGGATTATTTGGCAAAAAGACCCCTACCCTATCGATGAAAGATGCCCAGGCGGAGCTGGCCAAAGACCGTTCCATCGTTCTATTGGACGTCCGGACCAAGGATGAGCACAAAAGCGGCCACATCAAAGGCAGCGTCAATGTCCCTCTCGACCGCTTGCCGCTCTCGATCAACCAAAAAGTCCCCAACAGGCAGGCCCGTCTTTTTGTCTACTGCCTCAGCGGCAGCCGTGCCAAGCAGGCCTGCAACTGGCTGTTGAAAAATGGCTATGATAACGTCTTCTATCTCGGGGCCATTTCGTCTTGGCCGGGTGTCATCGTCCGCGGGTGACAAAGTCCTGATGGTTAATCAAACAACCAATGAAACAACGGGAATAGGGCCAACAGCAAAATCTCCAAACGCAGGAGCCAGTTTTCCGTCAATCGACTCCTGGATACGATTGTTTTACTCATGATCGTGTCCAGGAGTTTTGCTTTTTCCAGCAAGCGATCCTGGCGAAGCTGCAAATCAAACTCAGCCGCCAGTTCATGATAGGTGTTTTGCGATTGAGTTGAAAAATTGCCGTTGCCAGGCATTGCCACTGGTTCGATAACTCTCAGGTTCTGGAATTGGACACGCACGACGCGGGTCATCAGCCGGATATTCCGTTGCGAGCGGATAAACAAACGCCGCTGGCCGAGCTGCTTCACCATCCGTTCCACCGCATCCAGTACCGCATCAAGGTTTGTTTCGGCTATGGCCAGTTCGCGCGCTCGCTCCGCGACAATCGCCCTGATCTGAGCATTTGCACCACCGTGAGCAGCTGCTTCAATCACACCGCGATCCGGACTCTTTCTGGGTTCTTGCCCCGCCATCATCTTTCACCTCAGCAAATCAAGCAGCATCAGGATGACCTCGACCACGATCAAAAGGACGATGACCCATTCGACGAAAAGCCCCCGGATTGAGTGGCTGATCGACATAAACCCATCGAGGATCCGCTCGAGAATTGCCGTCTTGCTCTTGATCACCTCATAGCGGTCGGTGAGTTCAAAAAAGTCGGCCATTTTCTCATAGAAATCGGCCGCAGCGCTGCTGGTCCAGGTGATGTCGGGCTTGTCGAGGATCATGATGTAGGCGATGGTGTTGTATTCGTGCCGGACGACCCGGGCGATGGTCCGGGCCAGATCCCGGTTCCCAAGGCCCAGGCGGCCTTTTTCGAGCCGGTCGAGCTTGCTTTCGATGATGTCAAGGATCGGTTCCAGCTGGACTTCGATTCGTTCGAGAGCTGCTGATTTGGCCATGACGGTCGACACCAGCTCCGGATAATACGGCAACAGAACCGGCACGCGCACGAAGCGGTCGGTGCATTCGACCGGCTGGCCTGGCTCGACATGCAAAGCATAATCTTCGCGATACACCCGGTAGTTGACCGCATCGATGCCCGGCGCGAGCTTTTTCAGGAAAGCCAGGAATTGCTCCATATGCTCACGGTTGGAGTTGATGAAAACGATGCTGCCAAAGGAAAAAAGCAGGACGTGTTCACTCTCGTGGCTGTGCCAGCCATCGATCTGGCCCAGGACTTGTTCTGGCAGGGCGAGGGCTTCTTCCCAGGTGTATTTCTTGCGGATTCCAAAAGCATCCGCCACCTTGTTCAGGTCGATTTCCTGGGCGATCGCAAAAGTGGTGAAACGCAGCTCAGGCACGGGCAGCCTCCTTGGTCAGGGATAAAGCAACATACTGTTGTCAGTCGTCCTCTTTGTCTTCATCATAGCCTGATTCAGTGGACCAGGCCAGCCCAGGCCTGATGCAACCGTTCTGCGGCTGCGACCAGTTCCTCCGGAGTCAGATGGGCGTATCCCAGGATCAGGGTGGGCGGCCGGACCAGACGTCTGGATGCTGCTCGTGGAGGGGTTTCCGGGTTTGGATTATCCCAGGTGTATTCAAAAAGGCCATGGACTCTGATTCCAACCTTGGCAGCTGCAGTCACCAGGGCTTCTTCACCAATTTCAGCAGGAAATACCACGACCAGATGCAGGCCTGTTTCGATGCCGTTGATCTCGATTTTTGACCGGAATTGCCAGGCCTCGATGGCCGCAATCAACGCATCCCTTCGTTCGCGATAAATCCTGCGCATTTTATTGAGGTGATGCTCAAAATAACCGCCGTCGATAAAGCGGGCCAAAGTCATTTGTTCCAGGCGTGAAACCGTAGAGGCGTAGAACATTAATTCCTGACGGTATCGCAGCAGGAGCTGGGGCGGCAAGACCAGGTAGCTGATTCGCAGCGATGGGGCAAGGCTCTTGGAGAAGGTGCCCAGGTAAATCACTTGTCCCTGTTGGTCGAGGCTATGCAGGGCTGGAATGGGTCGCCCGGAAAAACGGAATTCACTGTCGTAGTCATCTTCGATGATGTAATGATCATAAAACCCATTGATGCGGTGCAGCAGGTTTTCCCGTCGCTTCAAGGGCATGACCACCCCGGTCGGAAACTGGTGGGAGGGAGTCAGGTAGATGACATCTGGCTTAGCAAGCTCCAGTGGGTGGATGAACATGCCGTGGCGATCGACTTCGAAACGCAGGACTTGAGCTTTGTGTTTCTCGAGAATCCGGCTGATTTTGACGTAGCCGGGATCTTCTATGGCATAGTGCCTGCCTGGTCCGAGCAGCTGGATGATGAGGCTGAACAGGTATTCGCTCCCGGCGCCAATAATGATTTGTTCTGGATCACAGGACATGCCACGGTACGTCTGCAAATGCCTGGCAATACTGGCCCGGAGCCGTTCGTCCCCCTGTGGCGGACTGACCTCCAGCAGGTCGCGTCCTTCTTCCTGCAGAACTTGGCGCGACAGCCGGGCCCAGATGGTAAACGGGAAAGAGGCCGTATCCACTCTGTTGGTCGAAAAATCACAGGCCAGCACGGGTGGTTTTTGCGCTTCGCGTTCTCGCTGCCAAGCTGTTTTATACCGGTCTATGAGTGGACCGGATTTTTCAAGCTTGGCTTGCTTTTTCAGGAAGGACTTGTCGAATGGCTCATAAGATTTTCGGACAAAATACCCGCGCCGTAGCAGCGTTTCAACTTGTCCTTCCGCCACCAGCTGGCTATACGCATTTTCCACGGTGATGGTGCTGACTCCCAGATGGGCCGCCAGCACCCGTTTGGAAGGCAGCCGCTTGCCCGGGGGCAGGACATGGGTCTGGATTTCCCGGCGCAACAACTGGCAAAGCTGCTCATACATGGGAACCTGGGAGCCTGGATCCAGCGTCCACGTCAGGAGCTTGATCTGCCTTTTTTCGCGAATGTTCATAGAGGGTCCGATCTTTGTTCAAGCGCTCGGCGCACTGTGATTACCTGCCAGTCCCTACGCAAACTGGTCATATCAAATTAGCACAAACTGGCACTTTTGATAAGGCCAGTTTGCGTATAAAGTTGGGGCAAACCACCATTGGCGTTTCAAACACATCGAGGTCAGCCACCAGCGTGCGGCCATAGATTCAAGAAAAAGGAGTCTCTGAAGATGTCACAGGATCAACTCACCCTCAACAAGAACCTGGCCCAGATGCTTAAAGGCGGCGTCATCATGGATGTCACCAACGTCGAGGAGGCGGTGATCGCCCAGGAGGCTGGTGCCGTCGCTGTCATGGCGCTCGAACGCGTGCCATCGGATATCCGGAAACAAGGTGGCGTCGCCCGGATGAGCGATCCGCGCATGATCCGCGAGATCCAGGCCGCCGTCACCATTCCGGTCATGGCCAAGGTCCGGATCGGCCATTTCGTCGAAGCCCAGATCCTGGAGGCCCTGAAAATCGACTTCATTGACGAAAGCGAAGTCCTGACCCCGGCCGACGAAACCTTCCACATCGACAAGTGCGCTTTCAAAGCACCCTTTGTCTGCGGAGCCAGGAACCTCGGCGAAGCGCTGCGCCGGATCGGTGAAGGAGCAGCCATGATCCGCACCAAAGGTGAGGCAGGCACTGGCAATGTGGTCGAAGCTGTACGCCACATGCGTACGATGGCGAGCGAAATCCGCACCCTGAGTCACTTGCCGGTCGAAGAGCGAATGAATTTTGCCAAAGAAATCGGTGCACCCCTCGATCTGGTTATCTGGACAGCGCAGAACGGCCGCCTGCCGGTCGTCAATTTCGCTGCCGGCGGCATCGCCACACCCGCCGATGCCGCCCTGATGATGCAGCTCGGCAGCGAAGGTGTTTTCGTCGGTTCAGGCATTTTCAAATCAGCCGACCCTGTGACCAGGGCTAAAGCCATCGTCCGTGCCACCGCTTTTTACAACGACCCGGAAATCCTCGCCGAAGTCAGCGAAAATCTCGGCGAGTCGATGGCTGGCCTCGACATCCGCGAAGTGCCGGCCAGCCAGTTGCTTGCCGCCCGTGGCTGGTAAACCGGTCACGATCGGCGTTCTGGCCTTGCAGGGGTCTGTGGCGGAGCATATGGCCCATCTTGCAGGCCTGGCCAATGTCCTGCCCAAGGAAGTCCGTCGTGCGGCTGACCTGGATGTGATTGACGGCCTGATCCTCCCGGGTGGTGAAAGCACAACCCTCGCCCGGTTGCTGAAAACATTCGACCTGCTGGAACCCTTGCGCGCAAAAATCCAGGCCGGTCTTCCCGTCTGGGGGACCTGTGCTGGACTGATCCTGCTGGCCCGGGAAATCGAAGGCGAGCCTGCGCACTTGGGGGTGATGGATATCAAAGTCCAGCGCAATGCCTTTGGTCGCCAGGTCGACAGCTTCCGCCAGATTGCACACATTCCGACTATATCAGACAAGCCGACTGAGCTGGTTTTCATCCGCGCTCCCTGGATCGAATGGGCGGGACCGGATGTTGAGATTCTCCATACCGTCGCGGGCAAGATCGTCGCAGCCCGGCAAGGTCACCTGCTGGCGACCGCCTTCCACCCTGAACTGACAGACGATTCCGCCTGGCATCGCTCCTTCGCTGATCTGGTCGCCCAAAGCCTGATATAATTGAATCAGTGAACACCTGGCTCTTTTGAAAGGCGAACGCCGCATACACAGGAGGCAGCCATGCACTTTTCCCTGGCCCCCTATCAGCCACCGGATTTTTCCGCGCCAGAACTGGACAGCGCCCCGCCAGCCCGGCTCGAGCCAGCGCCACAGGACGGTGTCGCGCCGGAACAGTACCACGCCACCAGCATTTTCCCAGAGTATTTCAAGATCGGCGATCAATGGCTGCTCGCCCAGGTAAGCCGCATGGACTGTGTGGCCGTGTATGAACATGGCCAGATCGAAGTCCGGGAATTCCGCAACCTCCGGCAAGGTGACCTTGTTATTGTCGGGCGCTCAGAAGACGGCCGGGACGGAATTTTCGTCCATACCAGCGGTTTCCCCCGCCAGGCCGATGCGAATGGGGATGCCTTCATTTTTCGCCAGGGGCGGTCGCGCGAAACAGCCTTTTCCATGGACTACGACTTCATCTACGAGCTGCTGCGCCATGAACACAAGCATGGCCACATCACCTGGGTGCTCGGACCTGCCTGTTCCTTCGATGCCGATGCCCGCGAAGCCTTCTCCGGCCTGATCCGGCACGGCTATGTCGATGCCCTGCTGGCCGGTAATGCCCTCGCCGTACATGACCTTGAGGCCGCCTGGTTCCAGACCGCACTTGGCCAGGACATCTACACCCAGGAGTCGCGCAAGCACGGCCATTACCATCATCTGGACACGATCAACCGGGTCCGGCGGCATGGCTCGATCGAGCAGTTCATCGCCGCTGAGAAGATTTCGGATGGTATCATTTACCACTGTGTCCAGAACCGGGTGCCACTGGTTCTGGTCGGTTCGGTCAGAGACGATGGGCCGCTGCCGGAAGTCTATGCCGACGTCTACCTCGGCCAGGATGCCATGCGTGCCCTGTCCAGCCAGGCAACGACCGTTATCTGCCTGGCCACGACCCTGCACGCCATCGCGACCGGCAACATGACCCCTTCCTATCGCGTGCTGCCCGATGGCACCATCCGCGAGGTCTACTTCTACATCGTCGATATTTCCGAATTCACGATCAATAAACTGACCGATCGCGGCAGCCTTTCTTCACGCGGCATTGTCACCAATGTCCAGGATTTCCTGGTCCACCTCGCCAACGGTCTGCACGTGCTGCCCTGATTGGACACAGTGGCCGCAAGCTCAGAAAAGGTGTATCCCGTTGGCGGTGATCCCGCTTTGGCCCAGGAGCAGTCCCCTGATCCCATAGCTTGCGGGCATCGAGGCTGGCTGCCAATCGAGGAACTGGTAGATCTCCAGGGTGAGCTGCTGGCCCTTGGGGTCAGTCTGGCTGAACATACCGCAGCGGATCCGGCCTTCGATTGCATTCCAGTTCTCCACCGGTTCGAAATCCGGTACAAATCCCAGTTGCATGAAAACCTGGCTCGCCACGGCAAAATCAACCGACGGCACCCCAATGTGATCGAGGCCGCAGATCACCGGGTCCTTGCAGGGGGACGGCTCAGAAAGGCGCTGGCTGACTTCGAAGATGATACCGAACGGGCTGATGATGTTGAAAAAATATTCACCTTCGCCGTAGACCTTGGGGTTATGGAAGCGCCTGCCGTTGTCGAGCTGCAGGCTAAGATCGCGGCTCTGGCACCAGGTGATGGCTTCTTCGATGTCACGCGTGCGCAGGGCCACGTGTGCCAGACCGGTATAAAAGGTGCCTGCAACCGGTTGTGGCAGGGCTACACTTTCACCTGGCAACAGCTCCAGCAGACACGTGCCATTGGTAGCCAGGATGCCTGCGCCATTAGCGAGGACAGAAAAGAACAGGTTTTCCTCAAGCCACTGGGCGGCCAGTTCCGGTTCAGGCACTGTCAGCCGGACACCCCAGCGATTCTTCATCTGGTCAAGCATGCTCAACCCCTCCAGTCATTTATTCTTTGACGACACCTTTTTTCAAGATGATGTTGGCGTACAAGGCCTTTTCACCTGTAGCCACCACGGCAAAGGTCGTCTTGGCTCGCTCATAGAAGGCAAAGCGCTCGATGTTCGTGATTGTTGCGGCCGCTGCTGGGTCGTGCTTGGCGACGATGGCGCGATACTCATCCCAGATCGGGGTGGCGACCGGATCGCCAGGGGTGACTTGCATCAGCATGACCGGGCTGTCGACGTAGGTGTCGAGCGGCATCAGCTGGAGGATGGCATCGAGCAGTTCCGGGATGCCGTGGCCATCGCAGCGGATGACGCGGCTGTTCATGCTGGCATGGGGGAAATTGCCATCACCCAGGCAGATCTCATCGCTGTGGCCCATTGTCATCAAGGTGGCGAGCAGTTCAGGTGAAAGAATGGACGGAATTCCTTTGAGCATGGGTTTAAGTCCTTTCCGGCTTGTCACAGAGGACAAATGCCAAGGAACAGCCGCTGCCTTGTGGTCTGGCAGGCCAGACGACGGCAACGGCTGTTCATGATTTCAATTTCTATCTTTGATGGTAGCAGAGAAATTCAATCAGTCATAGAGAAGTTGGCCGATGTCAGGCTGGGTCATGTTGTCCTTGGTGTAGAACTTGGCACCGGTGTCGATGTCAGCAACCGATTCACCTTTGTAAGCTTTGAAAGCCAGTTCAACAGCCTTGTAGCCGATGTTGTAGGGGTCCTGGGTGATCGAACCCATGAAGACACCAGAGGAGACAGCAGCTTTCTGGCGTTTGCCAGCGTCAAAGCCGACAGCCAGGATGCCTTTGGAAGCGAGGTCAACACCTTCGTTGGATGCGTCAAGGATGCCATTGGCGGCAGCTTCGTTGGAACCGAAGATGGCGACCACGTTGTCTTTGGAGAGCAGGGCGGTGCCGGCAGAGGCGATGTCCGTGGCACTGGTGGTGGCGCTGACACCAACGTCGATCAGGACTTTGGCGGTCTTTTCGTCGCCGCTCTTGAATTTGTCATGGCCGACTGAGGCAACTTCGGCAATGCCGCCAGCCTTGACCAGTTCAGCCATTTTCTCGACAAAGCCGAGCGTACGGTTGGTGACGGATTCGCCGACAGCATCCTGGGACAAGACAGCGATGACGACGGGCATGTCGGTGGTGCCGGCAGCCAATTTGTCTTTGATCGCCGGGTAGACGTTTTCGGCAGCCAGGGCGCCAGCAGCTTTGTTATCGGTCGAAGCATTGGCATAAACAGAGCCAGCCGGGGCATTCGGAACACCGGAGTCAAACCCGATGACCGGAATCTTGGCGGTCAGGGCCTTGTTGAGCTGGTCGGTGACGGATTCGGTGGACAGGGCGGCCAGGGCGATCGCGACTGGTTTCTTGGCCAGGGCGGAGTCGAGCATCTGGACCTGGGCCTGGATGTCGGATTCGGATGGCGGGCCTTCAAAGGTGATGGTCACGCCGAGTTCGTCAGCGGCAGCCTGGGCACCTTTGTAGACGGTCTGCCAGAACTGGTGCTGGAAGCCTTTGGAAACGACGGCGATGTAGACGTCTTCGGCCGGGGCGGCGGTGGTGGCAGCAGGAGCGGCCGTGGTCTCACCGGCAGCGGGGGCAGCCGTGGTGGTGGCAGTTGTCTGGCCGCAAGCGGTCATGGACAAGAGCAGCGCGAAGGACAGCATGATCAGGGTGAAAGTCTTGAGCAGTCGATGGTTCATTTTTTCCTCCTTTTTGTCCTGGAAACTTGGGACTTGGGGTTTTATTCGAAGCTGCCGGATGGCAGGTCTTCGCGGGATCAACGGGTTTTTGCCGGGAGTATGATCGGATGCCCAACAGCAAGATCACGAGCAGGCGGATCAGTTCTTAGCGTTTTTTCTGCTGGCTGATGTCCATCAGGACGGCGATGATGACGACGATGCCAGTGAACAGTTTCTGGTAATGGGGCTGCAGGTCCATGGACGGCAGGCCGATACGCAGGATGCTCATGATCATGACACCGATCAGGGTGCCAAAGACAGAGCCAACACCACCGGAGAGCGAGGTGCCGCCGATGACAACGCCGGCAATCGCATCGAGTTCAAAGCCCTGGCCAGCGCCCGGGACGACCGTCGTGTACGTTGAGGCGTAGGCGATGCCAGCCATGCCGGCACACAGGCCGCTGATGATATAGGGGATGGTTTTCCAGTAAACCACATTGACACCGGACAGCCGGACGGCCTCTTCATTGCTGCCGATGGCAAAGGTGTAGCGCCCGATCTTGGTCTTGTTAAGAACGACAAAGGCGATCAGGAGCACAGCCAATAGCAGGATGGCACCGGTGGGCAGCATGGCTCCGCTGGGTAGCTGGACTTTGGAGAAGACTGATTTGAACCAGCCTTCCTCGGAAGTGCGACTGGGGAAGTTGACGGTCTGGACCTTGGAAACAATCGAGCTGATGCCCAGTGAGACCATCATGGTGCCCAGCGTGGCAATGAAAGGCGGCAGTTTCAGGCGGGAAACCAGGGTTCCGTTCAACAGACCGAACAGGGCACCAGAGACCAGGATCAGGACCAGCCCTGCGGTGAAAGGCAGGCCCCATTTCTCCCAGGCGACCCCGCCGATCATGGCTGAGCACATGGCAACCGTGCCGATCGAGAGGTCGATCCCGCCGGTGATGATGACAAAGGTGACGCCGATCGCCAGAAAGCCAATGTAGTAAGAGGCATCCAGGATATTGACCGCAGTTTCAAAACTGAAGAAGTTGCGGCCGAAAACAGCAAACAGGATGTAGATCAGGATCATGGCGACCAGGGCATACAGGCGCTGGTTGCCGGCCAGGCCTTGCTTGGCCATCTCTTCCCCGGCAGCTGGTTTTTTCGAAAGGACATTCATGCGTTCTTCTCCTCCATCTTTTCAGACAGCCGGCTGTTCTTGCCGCTGGTGTGCAAAGGACATGATCGTTTCCTGGGAGGCACCGGCTTCCACTTCACCCGTGATCCGGCCTTCACACATCACCAGGACGCGATCAGCCAGGCGCAGAACCTCCGGCAGTTCCGACGAAATGACAATGATTGATTTGCCTTCATCCACCAGTTCGTGGATCAGCTTGTAGATTTCGCTTTTGGCCCCGACATCGATGCCGCGGGTCGGTTCATCGAAAATCAGGATGTCCGAATTGCGGATCAGCCATTTGGCGATGACGACTTTCTGCTGGTTGCCGCCGGACAGATTGCGGACCAGCTGGCGGATCGAAGGGGTTCTCGTATTGAGTTTTTCGACATACTGGCTGGCAACCTGGTTGATCTCGCCACCGCGGACAAACAATTTTCCGGAATAAGCATCGAGATTGGCCAGAACGGAATTTTCCGCAACTGAGAGGCCGAGGGCGACTCCGTAGCGCTTGCGGTCTTCGGATAGATAACCGATTCCGGCATTGACGGCATCCTGGGGGCCATTGATCTGGACCAGCTGGCCCTTGACCCGGATGGTGCCGGATGTCTTGGGATCGGCGCCAAACAAGGCCCGGGCGACTTCGGTGCGACCAGCGCCCATCAGGCCGGCAAAACAGAGGATCTCACCCTTTTTCAGCTGGAACGAAACGTCCTGCACCATGCGGCCTGCGTTGAGGTTTTCGACCTCGAGGACGACTGGCGCATCCGGTGGACAGGTGCTTTTCTGCTTGGGTTCTTCGAAAATCGTGCGCCCGACCATCATGCGGACGATCTGGTCATGGGTGGAATCCTTGGTGACCAGCGTCCCGACATATTCGCCGTCGCGCAAGACCGTGACCCGGTCGGTGATCCGGGCGATTTCATCCATGCGGTGGGAAATGTAGATCATGCCGACACCTTGTTCTTTCAGGTCACGCATGACTTTGAACAGATGCTCGATCTCGACGTCGGTCAGGGCGGCGGTCGGTTCGTCAAGGACCAACAGGCGGGAATTGAGCGAGATCGCCTTGGCAATCTCGACCATCTGCTGTTTGCCAACCGTCAGATGCCCCATGATTTCTTTCGGATTGATCGCGATACCCAGCTTGGCCAGGATCTGGACAGCCTCATCATTGATCGCCCGGTCATCGAGGAAAAGGCCTCTGGATTTCTCACGCCCAATGAACATGTTCTGGGCCACGGTCAGGTGGTTCATCATGTTCAATTCCTGGTGGATGATGCAGATGCCCTTGTCTTGGGCCTCCCGAGTATTCTTGAAATGGACCGGCTCACCAAAGCAGGTGATTTCACCTTCGTCCCGCTGGTAAATCCCGGTCAGGACTTTCATCAAAGTTGACTTGCCGGCGCCATTTTCTCCCATCAGGGCATGGACTTCACCGGCAAACAAATCGAAATGGACATCCTTGAGTGCCTTGACGCCGGGAAAGCTCTTACTGACACCGGTCATGTTCAGGATCTGTTCAGGCAATCGATCACCCCCACTTGCTAGTCGCTGATGTCATCCTAGCAAAGGGTGATCCAAGATTATTTTGATTTTTTCCGGTAAACTTTCGAAATTCTACGCAGAATGGAAAATCCCACCTAATTCTCGAACGGGAACAGCAGCTTCTGGTTTTCCCCTGTGTAGATGTTGTCCTTGGTGATCACGATCGATCCGGTGTCGTAAAAGGATTCAATCGTGCGGCCATTCAGCAGATCGATGGTCCGGGCTACAGATAGGTAGCCCATGTTGAACGGGCGCTGGATGACCACGGCACTTAAGAGCCCTTCCTCCAGGTAATCGATCAACTCTTCCGAACTGTCAAATCCGACCAGGGTGACTTTTCCAGTCAGGCTAAGACCACGGATAGCCCGGGCAGAACCGGCTGTGGTGTATTCATTGAGACAGACAACCGCTTTGATTTCCGGATGCTCGGTCAAAGCCTGGCTGACCTGGTGATAGATATCGTCACTGAGCTGGCCACCTGTGTCGAGGGTCGGCAAGACATCAAAAGCGTCCTCGATGACAGCACGCACACCGGTTTCACGGCCGATCAGGGAGTCGCCGCGGGTCGAAGGCGAGACCACAAGGATCTGGGCCCCGGGCCTGACACGCTGGAGGACCAGTTCCCCCAGCTGCTGGCCAGCCAGGACATTGTTGGTGGCAATAAAGCTTTGCTGTGGGCTTTTGTCCACATCCGCCAACGCTGAATCGACCATGACAACTGTAATTCCAGCGGCCCGGGCAGCTCGGGCTGGCTCGACCAGACGATCGGCATCCAGAGCGGCCAGAATGATGGCGTCCGGTTTTTCTGCGATTGCCTCATAAACGATCGCAATCTGGCGATCCACCTCGGATTCATCGACCGGAGACCGGTAGTCCACAGTCACCTTGAATTCATTCGCAGCAGCAGCCATGCCTTCGGCGATGCTGTACCAGAAGGCGATGCCCTCGGTGGACGCCTTGCCGACAGCGATGATCCGGTAGGGAAAGGGCGTATGCCGCAAGGGCAGGTACAGGCCTGTCAGCAAAGCCGACACAGCCAGGCCGATCAAGAGCCAGGGCCAGTAAAATAGAAACAGCCGGTTGACATTTTTCTGCATCTTGACGTGGTCTCCTATTCAAACACCAGCGGCAACCGGATCGATACGATGGTCCGAATCCCTGCCGCAGGGTCAAAGTCGCTCTGATCCAGCACGTTCTGGCCTGGTCCGGCGGAGCGGACCGATACCCCATACTCTTTGCCAAACATCAGCTGGATCCGGTTATGAACATTGTGCAGGCCGATGCTCTCACCTTCGTCCATGCTCGCTTCCAGCGAGGCATGCAGGGCGTCCGGGGCAAAGCCAACCCCATTATCTGCAACTTCCACAAGCAGCTCCGATCCGGCTCGATAGGCCCGGATCACCAGCAGGCCGCCATCGCGCAGCGGTTTGATGCCATGATAGATGGCATTTTCCACCAGAGGCTGCAAGCTCAGGCGCAGCATGCGAGCCAGAAGGACCTCTGGGTCGATCTCGATCTCGTACTGCAGCTTGTCCTGGTAGCGCAATTTCTGAATGCGCAGATAATGGCTGACGGTGTCGATTTCCATCTGGACGGTGACCATCTCCCTGGCTTTGCTGGCACTGGCCCGCATCAGCTTGGCCAGCGACGAGGTCATCTCGACCACCTTGTCTTGTTCCCCACTGCTGGCCATCCAGATGATCGATTCGAGCGTATTGTAGAGGAAATGGGGCCTGATCTGGGATTGCAAGGCCTGGATTTCACTTTTTCGTTTCTGCTCTTCGATCAGGCGCTCATGCTCAACCAGTGTCTTGATCTGCTGGGTCATCGAATTGAACTGGTCTCCCAGCTCAGCTATTTCATTGGTGGCTGTGATTTGAGCCTGGGCATTGAAATCACCCTGCTGGAATTGTTGCATCGAGTTTTTCAGAGCCAGGATCGGCTCAGTCAGACGACGCGATGCCAGGAGCGAGACGACCAGGGCGATCAGGGCGAAGACCAGGCCGATGCCGATGTAGGTGACAATGACCAGCGGACTGACCTGGACCATCTGGCGGGTGTCCGTGACACTGACAATCACCCAGTCGGCAGATTTGATCTTGACACTGGAATAGATGATGCCGTCCCGGATCACCGATTCAATGGCCTCGCTGCGCCGGACCAAGTCAAAACGCTCGGACTTGACTGAACTGTAGATCAGGCGCTGCTGGGGATGGTAGACCAGCTCATCATTGGCGCCCATGATAAACACATAAGCCCCATTCTGCCCGGACAGATTGCTGCAGATATCCGCGATCGTCTGGAAATTGAGATCGATCAGCAAAACACCCAGCAAATGGTCCTGGTCATAAATGGCCCTGCTCAGCGAAACCACCCAGCGATGTTCGCCGGCAATCACATTCTCGACCCGGGATGAAGACAGGCGCGGCAGCCCTTTGGCAGCCACCGTCTCCTGGTACCAGTCAAATTCGCGGTAATCCCAGTAGGGCGTCAGGCCGGCATGTTCCCGGTTGGTGATGAAATCGCCATCCTCCCGGAACAAAATGATGTTGACCAGATCCTGGCGGGTGCCACTGATTGCTTTCAGTTCAGAAGAGATCCGGGCCCTTTGCTGGTAGAGGCTGTAAGACGAGGGCGCCAGCGGATTTTCACCTTCCAGGTACACGCGCACATCCGGATGATCGGCCAGGTAGCCGGAGATCATGATCATCTCTTCGGTGTAGAACTCGATGCTGTTCTTGATCTGGCCCAGAAGCTGGCGGCTATAGTCCCGGGCATTGTCCTGGGTCAGATCAGTCGTCAGAAAATACGACAAGGGGAAAAAGACAGCCAGGATGCCGATGATCGTAAACAGGGAGGTCAGGAAAATACTGTCCCTGAGGTGTGATTTGCGCCTCATCTGTTCAGCTCCTCTGACCGAATTGTTTGCGGTAGTCACGCGGACTCAGGCCAACCTGTTTCTTGAATGCCACGGTGAAATAGGCTGGATTTTCATAGCCGACCTGCTCGGCAATGTCATACAGCATCCGGTCGGTGCTGCGGAGCAATTCCTTGGCTTTGTCCATCCGGACTTCGGTCAGGAACTCAACGAAGGTCTTGCCAGTTTCCTCTTTGAAGATCTGGCTGAAATAAGACAAGCTGACGTTGGCATGATTGCTGACCGCCATCAAGGACAGCTGGTTGTCGGCATAGTGATCCTTGATGTAGGTCTGGGCCAAAAGACCCAGGCGCTGGTTTTCCCGGTTGCGTTGGCCACCCAGGCAGGCCATGCATTGCAAGCACACCCGTTGCAGAAGGTCATCGAAGCCTTCCAGCACATCGTAGGTGTCGGTCTGTGACCAGGTCGTATCCGGAAGCCGGCAGACAGTACCATCCGAGGGGAGCAGGCCCAGCAGGCGGTTGGCCAGACGGTTCCATTCAAAGCGGATCTCACCCGGGGACAGGGCAGCGGCCCGGATCGCCCGGGACAGCGCTGTGATGGCTGGTTCCAGCGCCTGTTTATCCTGCAAACGGACCTGGAGGATCACCTGTTCCTCGTAACTGGACAGATCGACCGGACTTGAAGGCGCTACCAGATCATCTGCAAACAAGATCGTCTGGCCTGGGTTCCGGTACAGTTGGTCCAGGGCTTGCTGGGCCGACTGGAACGAAATCTGGACTTGGGCCAGGGTTTGCACCGGATGGCCCGCACCGATGGCGACCTCCGCCTGGAGCACCTGGCGGATCGTGGCCCAGATCCGCTGGACCAGGCTGCGCAGCGCCTGCTCCAGGCTGGAGGACTCCGCCATGGCTCCGATGAGGCAGGCCCGCCCATCCGGCAGCTGGAAGGCGGTGATGTTCTGCACACCCCCGGCCAGTTCCTGCGTAATGTTGAAAAACATGTATTGCAGCAGCTGGCTATTGACGCCGAGACGCCGGGCGTCCGATTGCACATGTTGTGGCAAGACCAGGGCGACCTGGAAAAAACCGCCGGAAAACTCGAGACCAGTCTCCTGGCCGATTTCCCCCAGCTCAGCTGGATCAAAGGTGCCTTGCACCAGGCGGCTCAGGATCTGGTCACGCACCAGTGGACTGGTCCGGTGCAACTGACGCTCGGCTTTCTCGACAGCCAGGGCTTTTGTCTGGCGTTCATCCAGCTTCTTTTTGGCCTCAGCCAGGACATCCATGAATTCGCTGGGCGTCACCGGTTTCAGGATGTAGCTGGCCACCTGGATCTTGATTGCCTGCCGGGCATAATTGAAATCGTCATAGCCCGTGATGATGATCACAGGCGTCCCCCGGTCAGACTCATGGATCAGGCCAGCCAGCTGCAAGCCGCTCATGCGGGGCATGCAGATATCGGTGATGACCAGATCCGGACTCTGGTCGAAATAGGCCTCGGCTGCCTCCTGCCCGTCCTCGCAGACAGCCACGACTTCAAAGCCGTACCGGGCAAAATCGATCATTTTCAGGATGGCATCGCGCGCCAGTGCTTCATCTTCGACAATCATCAGTTTATACATCGTTTGAATCGGACCTCGTTTGCTCACTTTGATTTTCAGTGCCGGAGCACGGCGTTGATCCGGCGGTACTCGCGCGGGCTGTACTCCATTTTCTGCTTGAAAAACCGGGAAAAATAGAATTCATCGGCAAATCCGAGCCGCGAAGCAATCTGCTGGACCGTATCCTTGGTCAGAAGCAGACCCAGAGACGCACGCTGGATCAGGCGGTCGGCGATGAACTGGTGCAACGTGATCCCGTTATCCCGGCGGAACTTGCGGCGGAAAGATTCATAAGGCAAGTCCAGGACCTGGCAGAGCTGCCGGGAGGACAACCTGGCCGACAGATTCTGCTCGATGTAAGCATAGACCAGCTTGTATTCATTGGCTAGAGCCAGGCGATCACTGATGTCTGGCAGACAATCGCGGAAAAAGCTGGCCAGCGTCTGGTAGACCAGCCCCTTGATGGCCAGAAGATCCGGCAATCGGCCACCTGAGTACGCAGCAAGCAGCGGGTGAAGCAAATCTGGCCGCAGGGGCAATGTGAAACAGCGGTTGATGTTGTCCAGAATATCCATGTCACCATACCGGCAGGTGACATGGAAGTAGAACTTCTCGATCCGGCCGTCGGTGCGCAGGTTGACCCGAGTGCGCGGCGGGATCAGATACATGGTTCCAGGGATCAGGTCAATCCGGCCCTGGTCCGTGTCGAGCCAGCCCCGATCCGCCACCATGTAGTAAATCCGGGCAAAAGGAGAATGGACGCCATACTGGTTCCATTGCAGGTTGCCTACAAAATAGCCATGGTCGAGAAGCTCGACCGACAGCAGGTTCAGATGGCTCATCAGCAGATTGTTGCGGGTGATCCCGCGCGAATCGGTTGTGAACTGCGCCCGGTTTTCGATCGCCTCATGCCGGGAGACTTTCAGCATGGTTGTCACCCGCCCTTCCTGATGATTCATTATTTTACCAGATAATCCATGTTTTATAAATTTTGTCGTCCTAAAATGAAGGTACAAGCAAACCATTCCTGCCACCCGGCAAGCCATTACATGGAGGTAGCCCAATGCCGCAAACCAAGAATCCCCCTGTCAACAGAAACGTCGGCCGCATGCCGAGAATTGGCATCCGACCCACCATCGATGGTCGCCGGATGGGCGTCCGTGAATCCCTCGAAGAGCGCACCATGGCGATGGCCCATCAGGCTGCCGACCTGATCACGAAGAATCTGCGCCACGCCAATGGCCTGCCGATCGAATGCGTCATCGCCGAGACTTGCATCGGTGGCGTCGCAGAAGCCGCCGCCTGCGAAGACCTCTTCGCCCGGGAAAATGTCACCGCGACCTTGACCGTCACGCCTTGCTGGTGTTACGGCACCGAGACCATGGACATGAATCCCCTCACCATCAAGGCCGTCTGGGGCTTCAATGGCACCGAGCGACCCGGCGCCGTCTATCTCGCTGCGGTCATGGCTGCCCATGCCCAGCGCAAATTGCCGGCTTTCTCCATCTATGGCCACGATGTCCAGGATGCCGACGACACCAGTGTTCCGGCCGATGTCGCCGAGAAAATTCTCCTTTGGGCCAAGGCTGCCATGGCCGTCGGCACAATGAAAGGCAAATCTTATGTCAACATCGGCGGACCTTGCATGGGCATCGCCGGATCGGTTGTTGATCCCCAGATGTTGCAGGAGTATTTTGGCCTGCGAACCGAATGGCTCGACCAGGTTGAGATCGAGCGCCGCATCGCCCGGGGCATTTATGACCACGATGAATTCGCCAAGGCCAAGTCCTGGCGCGAAGCCTATTGCCAGGAAGGCGTTGACATCAATATCGGCAGCCCTCTGGCTCATTCCCCGGAAGAAAAAGCGGCGGAATGGGATCGCGTCATCCAGCAGACTCTGATCATCCGGGACATCCTGATCGGCAACCCCAAACTGGCCGAAATGGGTTATGGTGAAGAAGCCCTCGGCCGCAATGCCATTGCCGGCGGTGTCCAAGGTCAGCGCCAGTGGACCGACCATTTCCCCAATCACGACTTCTCCGAAGCCATCCTCGGCTCATCCTTCGACTGGAACGGCATCCGCGAGCCCATGGTCCTCGCCACCGAAAACGATGCCATGAATGCCATGGCCATGCTGCTCGGCCATCTCGTCAATGATGCTGCCTCCGTCTTTGCCGACGTGCGCACCTATTGGAGCCCTGATGCCATCGAGCGCGTCACCGGCTGGAAACCCGAAGGCAAAGCCGCCCATGGCCTGATCCACCTGATCAATTCCGGTGCCGCTGCCCTCGATGGCAGTGCCGCGATGCGCGATGCTGAAGGCAAGGCGGTCATGAAACCGTTCTGGGAAATGACCAGCGAAGATGCCGATGCCTGTCTGGCGGCCACTGCCTGGTGTCCGGCCGATGTTGGCTATTTCCGCGGCGGCGGCTTCTCTTCGATGTTTGAGACCAAAGCCGAAATGCCAGTTACATTGGTCCGGGTCAACAAGATCGAAGGTCTCGGACCGGTCCTGCAGATTGCCGAGGGCTACACCGTCGAACTGCCGGAAGAACCCAGCCAGATCCTGCAGCAGCGCACCAGCCCGACCTGGCCGACCACCTGGTTTGCCCCCACCGTTACCGGTGAAGGCGCCTTCAAGGACGTCTACAGCGTCATGGCCAACTGGGGCGCCAACCATGGTTCCTTCAGTTATGGCCACATTGGCGCCAAACTGATCACCTTGGCCAGTATGCTGCGCATCCCGGTCGCCATGCACAATGTCTCGGCCGACAAGGTCTTCCGTCCGCATGCCTGGTCTGCCTTTGGCACCGTCAACTCGGAAAGTGCCGATTACAAGGCTTGCGAAACCTACGGCCCGCTCTTCGGCTGATTCTCATTCTCTCATCGACAACAGGTCAGACACTCACCTGTTTTCTCGAATTTTCTCCTCAGATGTCAAAACGCCGGGAATGTAGGGCCCGGCGTTTTGGTGTTTTTCAGGACCGTTTTCTCTGCACTATAAAAAGACCGGGCGTTGCCGCCCGGTCTTTTGGTCTTGGTTCCTCTGTTTTCCCCTGTTATCCCAGATAGGCGTGGGCAGACTTGAGCTTGGCAATGATCGGGATATGCTGCGGACAGACCTGCTCGCAGGCACCGCATTCGACACAGAGCGTGGCGTCTTCGTGGTTTTTCACCAGCCAGGCATAGCTATTTTTGCCCGCCTGGGCATCTTCAAACATGAACGCCTGGTTATAGGCGCGGAAGACCGCAGGGATCGCAACACCAGACG
This sequence comes from Eubacteriales bacterium, assembly GCA_028684955.1. Taxonomy (GTDB): domain Bacteria; phylum Bacillota; class Clostridia; order Saccharofermentanales; family UBA5734; genus UBA5734. The sequence continues at coordinate 18 of JAQUEY010000011.1, read as the reverse complement.
GACAGGGCAGGCAGTACT
>JAQUEY010000010.1 GCA_028684955.1 Eubacteriales bacterium | reverse complement strand
AAAAATCTCGCAGACGCCGTCACAGCCTCGGATGCGGTCATTTCCACAGTCTTGGTGCCAGGCGCCCGTGCTCCGCATCTCGTGACGGCTGACATGGTCCGGCGGATGCCCCAAGGCAGTGTGATCGTGGACATCGCCATCGATCAGGGCGGTTCGGTCGAGACGATCCCCCATAGCACCACCCACGACGATCCTGTCCTGGTCATCGAGGGCGTGACCCACTACGCGGTGGCCAATATGCCAGGGGCTGTGCCACGGACTGCCACGACAGCGCTGTCCAATGCCACCTTGCCGTATGTGCTGCTGCTGGCTGAACATGGCCTGGATGCTCTCAGGATCCGTCCGGAGCTGGCCCTGGCTATTCTCCAGGAAGAGAAGAGGTGACACCATGCCAGATCTCAAGAGACAGCCGGAACATCTTTTGCTGGCGGAACAGGGCCGCCAGTTTTTCCATCACCAGATTCAGGTAATGAAGACCTGTCTCGCCCGTCTGGACGCTGGACAGGACGATCCGGAGCTGATTCATGACCTGCGTGTCGCTGCCCGGCGATTCACCAGCCTGGTGCGGCAGACGGAACCTTTTCTGGATGCCAGATGGTGCCGTCAGGCCGCAAAAACCGTGCATCCGGTGCGCAAGGTGACCAACCGGCTGCGGGATGCCTCGGTTCTGGTCGAGCGCCTGGCCAGCATGCCTGCTGAACAGGTGCCTGGACAGGATGTGGCCGATCTGGCTGACTGGCTGGGGCATGAGCAGCGCAAACATCTGGAAAAAGCCCGGCTCAAGCTCCTGGACGAAAAATTCCGCCGGAAGCTGGACCAGCTGGATGATTTCCTGAGTGCTCCGGCGGCCGCCGCCCATTTGTTGCGGGCTGAGCCGACAAGCAGGGATCTGTATGCGCTTCATAGCATAGAAGACGTCCGGTCTGCCCTGCTGTTCTGCCAGACTGCCAAGTTGCTGGCCCTGCGTCAATTGATCGTTGCTGAGTCGGAATTGCCGGCAGAAGTCCTGGCAGATCCGGTTCTGGCCGCCGGTTTTCTGGAGGTTGCGCCGGACGTTATCCACCGGATACGGCTCTCGGCCAAGGATTTTCGCTATGTCCTCGAATTCCTCGCACCTGTCTTGCAATCTGAGCCTCTTGCTGCCTGGCTGGACTCGTTCCGGGCCTTGCAGGACCAACTGGGTGCCATCCATGATCTGGACCTGGCTCAGGAGAGAATCACCCGCCTGGAGAAGTGTGGGCCGGATCGCAAGCTGTCTCAAGAATGGCTCGACTTGTGCGCGGCATTGAAAAGAGCCTGGCGCGAGGAACGCCAGACTCTCTTGGATCGATTGCAGCCTCAGTGGTCTGATTGGACAGCCGAGCGCTTTGAATGCAAGATCTACGAGCTGATCTTTCAAAAATCAGCTCAGTCCGATGTGATGGCTGATCCTTTGGGGTAAGGAAGCGGATCAGGCATTGGCACCAACGCCAGGGACGACCGGTGCGGTAAAAGCCCGGGTGGCCAGCTGACTGTCGATCATGAGCAAGGCATTCGTGTTGCCATTGGCAAGTTTGAGTTTGTCGAGCAAATCATTGACGTTGCCTTCTTCTTCGACTTGTTCAGTGACGTACCATTGCAGGAAAATATAGGCGGCGTGGTCGCCGGTCTGCATGGCCAAGGTGGCCAGGTTGCCGATCGATTCGGTGATCAGCTGCTCATGCTCAAGCACGGCCTCGAAGACTTCCAGAGGGCTCGACCAGGCACCACTGGGGTCGGCAATTGCCGCGTAAGTGACGGATTCACTGCGGGTGTGCAGGTAATGGACCAGGTTCTGGGCGTGGGCGAGTTCCTCCTGGTACTGGACATAGGTCCAGTTGGCGGCTCCCTTGAGTCCGTTATTGGCAAAATAATTGGACATGGCCAGATACAGGAAGGCACTGAAATATTCCTTGTTGATCTGATCGCTGAATGCACGGGATAATTCTTGTTTCATGTTGACATTTCCTCCTTGTTGTCAGCCCGGATGCCCAGATCTGTCCCGGTCAGGGAACCTGGTGTCCGGCTGGTGAGTTTGGCGAATAAAGTCAGTATAAGGGAACGATTCTGAATAAAGAAGCATGAACGTTACTCTTTCAGGCAAATGAACAAATCCAGCAACCAGAAGTTGCTGGAGCAACATTGCAGCTGTCCAAAGGATCGTTATAATGGAAACATTGAAGTGCCTTCGCTTTGGTTGGCACAAGAAGGAGGCCAGTCCCGTGTATCCAATCGTCCACAAGCAAATTCTCAATCCAACCGTCGTCCGGCTGGATGTGTCTGCCCCTTTGATCGCCAGGAAAGCCAGGCCCGGCCAGTTCATCATGCTGCGCACCGATGAGGAAGGGGAACGCATTCCCCTGACGATCGCAGATTATGACCGGGAAAAAGGCATCGTCTCGATCATTTTCCAGCTCGTCGGCAAAACGACCCAGACGCTGTCTGAAATGAATGAAGGCGACAGCATCCTGGACTTTGTCGGACCTCTGGGTGTGGCTTCCCATCTGGAAGGGTACAAACGGGTGGCCGTGATCGGCGGTGGTCTCGGGACGGCGATTGCCTATCCCCAGGCCAAAGCCTTGCATCAGATGGGTGCTGTTGTGGATATCATCGCCGGCTTTCGCAACAAAGACCTGGTGATCCTCGAGGATGAGATGCGGGCGGCCTGCACCAATCTCTACCTGACCACCGATGATGGATCCTATGTCCGCAAGGGCTTTGTCACAGATGTTTTGAATGAGCAGATCGATGCCGGTGCCGGTTATGATCTGGTCATCGCGATCGGTCCGCTGATCATGATGAAAATGATCGCCAACCTGACCCGCCCGTATGGGATCCACACCATCGTCAGCATGAACTCGATCATGGTCGATGGCACCGGCATGTGTGGGGGGTGCCGCCTGACTGTTGGCGGTGAGACAAAATTCGCCTGTGTCGACGGACCGGATTTCGACGGCCATCTTGTGGACTTCGACGAAGCCATGCGCCGCAGCCAGATCTACAAGAACAACGAAAAAGAATCCATGGACAAACACATCTGCCGCCTGACCGGAAAGGAGTCCTGAGCCCATGCCGAACCTGTCATTGAAAAAAGTCCCGATTCCTGAACAGGAACCACAGATCAGGAACCGCAATTTTGCCGAAGTCGCCTTTGGCTACACACCTGAAATGGCCATGGAAGAGTCGACCCGCTGCCTGCAGTGTAAACACAAGCCTTGTGTCGCTGGCTGTCCGGTCCGTGTGCGCATCCCCGAATTCATCGAGAAAGTCGCCTCCGGTGACTTTGAAGAGGCCTACCACATCATCACCTCGACCAATTTCCTGCCCGCTGTCTGCGGCCGTGTCTGTCCCCAGGAGACCCAGTGTGAACAGGTCTGTGTCCGGGCAATCAAGGGCGAGTCCGTGGCGATCGGTCGCCTGGAGCGCTTTGTCGCCGACTGGTACATGGAGAACCGCAAGCCGCGCCTCGAGAAAGCAGCCGACAGGAACAAGAAAGTCGCCATCGTCGGTTCTGGTCCCGCCGGTCTGACCTGTGCCAGCGACCTTGCCAAACTGGGCTATGACGTCACGATTTTCGAAGCCTTCCATGTGCCCGGTGGCGTCCTCATGTACGGCATCCCGGAATTCCGCCTGCCCAAGGTCATCGTCCAGGAAGAAATTGACAATTTGCGCAAACTCGGGGTCAAGATCGAGACCAACATGGTGATCGGCAAGATCCTGACCCTTGATGAGCTGCACGAGATGGGTTATGAAGCCATTTTCATCGGCACAGGTGCCGGTTTGCCCAGTTTCATGAAAATCCCGGGTGAAAATCTCAATGGTGTCTATTCCTCCAATGAGTTCCTGACCCGGATCAACCTGATGAAAGCCTACAAGTTCCCGGACTGGGACACCCCGATCAAGGTTGGCAAGCGCGTCGCTGTCGTTGGTGGTGGCAATGTGGCAATGGATGCGGCCAGAAGTGCCAAGCGCCTCGGCGCCGAAGAAGTCTACATCGTCTACCGGCGTTCGGAAACCGAATTGCCGGCCCGCCTCGAGGAAGTCCACCACGCCATGGAAGAAGGCATCATATTCAAACTGCTGACTGCCCCGGTCGAAGTCGTCGGGAATGAGCAGGGCTGGGTGACAGCTCTTCGCTGCATCGAAATGGAGCTGGGTGAACCAGACAGCTCTGGCCGCCGCCGGCCGATCGAGAAGAAGGGCTCGGAATTCACCCTGCCGATGGACACCGTCGTCGTCGCCATCGGGACCAGTCCCAACCCACTGATCAAAATGACCACTCCCGGGCTTGTGACCCAGAAATGGGGCGGCATCGTGGTCGATGAACACACGATGGCCACCAGCAGGCCCGGTGTGTATGCCGGTGGAGACGCCGTCACCGGAGCCGCAACCGTCATTCTGGCCATGGGCGCCGGCAAAACCGCCGCCGAAGCCATCGATGCTTACCTGACCACCGGTGTCAATCCAGTTTCACCGGAAGACGAAGCCTGTGTCCTCGGATCCAACAAAGAAGAGTACTAAACAACAAGGCAGGTCTTATATGAAATACGTACGTGTCAAGTTCAACGGACAACCCACCTGGGGCGAACTCTCCCACGAGTCTGTCTATCTGCTGGACCAGGCTCCCTATGAGGGCGGCCAGAAAACAGGCAAAGTCCTGGCATTGAAGGACTGCGAAGTGCTGGCACCCTGCCAGCCGAGCAAGATCGTAGCGGTGGGCAAAAACTACCACGACCATATCAAGGAATTCGATGCCCAGATCCCGGAACGTCCGATCTTGTTCATCAAGCCGTCCACGGCCATCCAGGATCCTGGCAAACCGATCATCCTGCCGCCCCAGACTTTGTGCAGCCGGGTCGATTACGAAGGTGAACTGGCCCTGGTGATCGCCAAAGAGGCATCCCATGTCAGCGCGGCCGACGCAGCCCAGTACATCCTCGGCTACACCATCCTGAACGATGTGACCGCACGCGATCTGCAGAAGCTCGATGGCCAGTGGACCCGGGCCAAAGGTTTTGACACCTTTGCTCCGGTCGGTCCAGTCCTGACAGATGAAGTCGATCCGGCCGACCTGATGATCACCACAACGCTCAACGGGCATGTGCGCCAGCAGGAATCCACCGCCCAGCTGATCTGGACCATCCCCGAACTGCTGGCGTTCATCACCCAGGCCATGACCTTGCTGCCAGGAGACGTAGTGACAACAGGCACGCCAGCCGGGGTCGGGCCGATGCTGGCCACAGACATCGTTGCCGTAACCATTGATGGCATCGGCACCCTGCAAAATCCTGTCATGGCCAGCCCCTATTCTCTGGACTGAACTGCAGGTGACCTGCTGAATGTTTTTGCTCCTGGACCACTATGATTCCTTCACCCACAACCTGGCCCGCTATTTCAAAAGGCTGGGTGTGCCTGTGGACCTCAGGGAACAGGACCGCATCACGCCTTCGGACCTGAATCCAGCTGATTACAGGGGTCTGATCCTGTCACCGGGTCCCGGACGGCCAGAGCAGGCATCCGCTGCACTGTCCCTCCTTGAACGCTGGTCAGGACGCCTGCCTATTCTGGGCATCTGCCTGGGCCACCAGATCATCGCCCATTCTTTTAAAGCTGCCGTGGTCCGGGCATCCAGGCCGATGCATGGGTACACATCACGGATCCAGCACGACGGGGCCGGTCTTTTCAGTGGCCTGCCATCTCCGTTTGTGGCCACCCGCTACCATTCGCTGGTGGTCGATCCTGACACCTTGCCCTCTGAGCTTGTGGTCAGCGCCTGGTCCCAGGATGACCGGGCTGTCATGGCCTTGCGCCACAAGACCCTTGCGATCGAGAGTGTCCAGTTCCACCCGGAAGCCCTGCTGACGGAGCATGGTCTGGTGTTGCTGCAGAACTTTGTGGTCCAGTGCCTGGGACATGACCCGGGTGAGCACCCGCCTTGGGGATTGCAGCGGAAAGTTGACACGCCATGAGCCGGCTAGCCCTGGCTGTTGTGTCCTGCTCATGCCAGCCGGTTGCAGCCGCTGCCTTCCTGAAAACTCATCTGGAGCGGATGCGCGAGGATGGCTTTGTCTTCCTCGATTCTGGAGCTGAGCCCCCAGCTGAGCCCCCAAAAGATCAGCCAGCCTCTGCAGGACGCTTTTCTATCCTGGCCTTGGACCCCTGGCTGGACATCCGCTATCAGGAACAAACAACCTGGCTCAACGGCAAGCCCGTGCCCGAGGGTCCTTTTACCACCATCCAGGCCTTTCTCAGGCAACATGCCCAGGATTTGCCCGCCGGACTCCTGCCACCTGAATTCCCTTTCCAGGCTGGACTGCTGGGCTATTTTTCCTATGATCTGGCCGCGGCCCTGGACCCGGAGCATCTGTTTGTGCCCGAGGCAGCCGACCATGACCTGCCTCTGGCCTGGCTCAGAGCGTATGACCGGATGATCGTCTTTGACAGGCAGGAGCACAAAGCCTGGCTTTTGGCCTGGGGTCAGCTGCAGCCGGCCCGGCAAGCGCTGGACGGACTGCAGACTGCTCTGCTTGCAGCAGATTCAGACCAGAATGGCTTGGCTGGAGCAATTTTTGCCCGGACAGATGGGCTGCAAGGATTCGCCAGCCGGATGGACCACACAGCCCAACCTGCCAGCGCGGATCTTCTAACAGCTGAGTCGAATTTCACCCGGCCAGCTTATCTGGAGCGGATCAGTCAAGTCCGTGCCGCGATCGGTGCCGGAGAGGTCTACATTCTCAACCTGGCCCAACGACTGAAACTGCCTCCTCCAGCCGATCCTTTCCGGACCTATCTGAACCTGCGCCAGGAATCTCCGACAAACTATGCGGCCTATCTGGAGTATCCCGACTTGGCGATCCTGTCTTTTTCACCCGAGCTTTTTTTGAAAGTTTCGGGCCGTCAGGCGATCACCCGGCCGATCAAAGGGACCCGTCCGCGTGGCCAGACCCTTGAACTCGATGCCAAAAACCAGCAGGCTTTACGCCAAAGTGCCAAGGACCGGGCTGAACTGCTGATGATTGTCGACCTCGAACGCAATGACCTCAGTCGTGTTTGCACGCCGGAATCAGTGGACGTCCGGGACCTGTACAGTCTGGAAAGCTATGCCACGGTTCATCATCTGGTCGCGACTGTCAGCGGTGAACTGGCCCCGGAACACGATGCAGTCAGCTGCTTTGCGGCGCTTTTCCCTGGAGGCTCAATCACCGGGGCTCCGAAAATGCGTGCCATGCAGCTGATCAGCACATTTGAAACAGTCCGGCGCGGCTTGTACACAGGGTGCCTGGGGTTTTTCTCACTCGACGGCCAGGCCGAGTTCAACATCCTGATCCGCACGATTATCCATAGCAGCCAGGCAACGACCTACCATGCCGGAGGCGGGATCACCTGGGATTCCGAGCCAGCTGCCGAATACCAGGAAACGCTGGATAAAACGGTTGCCATTGCGGAGGCTTTCGCATGCTGATCATCAACGGCCAGCGGGCCGAATCAGACAGATCCACCAACCTGGCTTTCGATGAAGGCCTGGCTTTCGGCCGTGGTGCCTTTGAAACCCTGCCTGTGCATGACCAGCCCTTCTGGCTGGACCAGCATCTTGAGCGTCTCAACCGGACGTTGACCCGGCTGGGCATCTCGCGCCAGGTTGCAGCAGCGGAAATCCTGAGCCAGGTCCAGGAAAACCACATCCGCAACCAGACCGTCAAGATCATCGTCACGCCTGAAAACCTGATCCTGGCGACCCGGCCTCTGCCATCTCCTGTTCCGGGTGGCCAACGCCTGCTGCTCCACGCGGAAGGTCATCCGCTCCGGGCTCCTCTGGCTGGCCTGAAAACACTCAATTACCTTGGGTTGCTCCTGGTGCGGGAACAGGCGCAGGCCAGTGGCTGGCAGGATGCCCTGCTGGTTACAGACCAAGGCCAGGTTCTTGAAACGACGACCGCAAATGTGTTCATCATCCAGGGCAACCAGATCCGCACACCACAGGCGCGGGGCGACCTGCTGCCGGGCATCGTGCGCCAGTTTGTCCTGGATCTGGACCAGTCCTGGGATCTTTCCATCCAGGAGGGGCCTGTCACTTGTGAAGACTTGCGGGCCGCTGAGGGGGTTTTTGTCACCAACAGCCTGGTCGGCATCCAGCCGGTGCGCGAGGTAGGCAGGACAGGAGACTCCAATCTCTATCCAGATCCGTTCAATTCTCGGGCCTTCAGGGCCATAAACGCTGCCTATCAGGCTGCTCAAAATGAGGTGGGGATCCATGCATGATGTCGTGATCATCGGCGCAGGGGTGATTGGCTGCGCCATTGCCCGGGAAGTGTCCCGGTACAAGCTCCGGGTGCTGGTCCTGGACCAGGCCAGCGATGTCTGCGAAGGCACGAGCAAAGCCAACAGTGGCATCATTCATGCCGGATACGATGCCACACCGGGTACTCGCAAGGCACACTACAACGTCCGCGGCAACCCGCTGGTCTATCAATGGGCTCAGGAACTATCCGTCCCATGCCAGAACAACACCTCGCTTGTTCTGGCATTTTCGGAGACAGATCTGCCCAGGATCGATGCGCTGATCGAACGCGGCCAGCAAAACGGTGTCACAGGCTTGCGAAAAGTCAGTCGCGAGGAAGTCCTGGATCGGGAACCCCTGGTCAACCCTGCCATTGCAGGGGCCTTGCTGGCAGAGACAGGCGGCATCGTCAGTCCCTACGGCCTGACCATTGCCCTGGCTGAACACGCAGCGGTCAACGGGGTCGAATTTCGCCTCAACTGCCAGGTCCAGGCTTTGGCACATCAGACAGACCTGGACGGAGGGCAGACCAATTTTATAATTGAGACTTCGCAAGGACCGGTCCAGGCCCGGGCCATTGTCAACGCAGCCGGTGTTTTTGCCGATCGCCTCCACAACACGCTCAGCCAGGACACCTTGACCATCACAGCCCGGCGGGGCGAATACTGGATGCTGGACAAAAGGATCGGAGCCCAGTTCTGTGCGACGTTGTTTCAGCTGCCCACGGACAAAGGCAAGGGTATCCTGGTCACCCCGACAGTGGAGCAGACGCTGATCCTGGGGCCAACCAGCGACCCTGTCCCGGACAAGATGGATACCCGGACGACAGCCGCCAAGCTGGAAGAAATTCTTGAGGCAGCGGCCCAGACTTGGCCAGGCTTGCGCAAAGATTCGTTCATCACGTCCTTCTCCGGACTGCGGGCGCATCTGGCCGAAGGTGATTTCCGGGTTGGCCGTGTGCCGGATGTGCCCGGATATTACCTGGCCGCCGGGATCGAATCCCCCGGCCTGACAGCCGCTCCAGCCATTGCCATCGATCTGGCTGAGCTGATCGCAACGGATTTTAACCTGGCGCTCAAACCCGAGTTCCTGTCTCCGCCGCCACCCATTCCCGGCTTTTCGCTCAAGCAGTTGGCGGACCCGGACGAACTGGACAATCTGGCAGCTGAAATTGCCCGTGACCCAGCCATGGGCCGGATGGTCTGCCGCTGCGAACAGGTCACAGAAGCCCAGATCAGGGCTGCGATCCGCCGCCCGGTCGGTGCCCGGACGCTCGACGGTATCAAACGCCGGACCCGGGCCAACATGGGCCGTTGCCAAGGTGGTTTTTGCACCCCGCGCATCCTGGAGATCCTGGCTGAAGAACTGGGCTGCGACAGTACAGACCTCACAAAATCGGGTGGCCAGTCCCGGATTTTGACTGGCCAGCTGGGGGTGGAGGCATGAACGGGTTGAAGGTCATGCCGGAAAAAGTCAGTCTCGTGATCATCGGTGGTGGGCCCGCGGGTCTGGCAGCCGCACTGGAAGCCCAGCGCCAGGGCCTGACGGACATCCTCTTGATCGAGCGCGACCAGCAACTCGGCGGCATCCTCAACCAATGCATCCACACCGGCTTTGGTCTGCATTATTTTGGCGAGGAACTCAGTGGGCCGGAATACGCCGACCGTTTCAGCACAGCGTTTACGACTGCCGGTATTGCCTGCCTGCTGGAATCGCATGTCCTTGAGATCACTCCTGACAGGGTCCTGACCGTTATCTCCCCACTGGGCATTCGCAAAATCGCAGCTGGAGCAGTCATCTTGGCCATGGGCTGCCGTGAACGGCCCCGCGGAGCACTCGGTATTCCCGGGACACGGTGTGCAGGTGTCCTGACCGCTGGTATGGCTCAACGGCTCTTGAACTTGCAGGGCATGATGCCTGGCCAGTCGATCGTGATCCTGGGCTCGGGTGACATCGGTCTGATCATGGCCCGGCGCCTGACTCTCGAAGGGGCTAAAGTCGAGGCAGTCGTTGAACTGATGCCGTATTCCAGTGGTCTGACCCGCAATGTTGTCCAATGCCTGCAAGATTATGAGATCCCGCTGCTGCTGTCGCATACGGTTGTGGAAACACATGGGCGCGAGCGTCTGATCGGGGTGACCCTTGCGCCGGTCCATCCCCAGAGCAGAAAACCAGACCTTGCCCAGACCCGCTTCATCGCCTGTGACACCCTGCTGTTGTCCGTCGGCCTGATTCCGGAAAACGAACTATCGCTGGGGGCGGGAGTGGTGCTCGATCCTGCCACCCGCGGTCCGCGCGTCGATCAGCGCCTTGGGACCAGCCAGCCTGGCATCTTTGCCTGCGGCAATGTCTTGCACGTGCACGATCTGGTAGATGATGTCTCGCGTGAGGCCGAACAAGCGGCCCGCTCAGCCGTGGCTTTTTTGAATGAAACAGATCTGCCCGCACCACAAGCTGATTTTTCCACTGGACGCTTGCCAGACCAACACCTGGCAGCACCTGCCGGCTGGCCATTTCCAGAGCAGCCGTCGCTGTTGCCCATCCTGGCCGGTCCTGGAATCCGCAGCGTGGTGCCTCAGCTCATCTCGCGCGACCGTATACCAGAAACCCTCCGGCTGGCTTTCCGCCCTGCCCGGGTTTACCGTTCCGCCAGCATTTGCCTGCGCGATGGCCAGGGGCAGCTCATCATCAAAAGCCAGCGCCGGATCCTGACTCCGGGTGAAGAAGCCCGGCTGACAATCCCGGCCAGCCATTGGCCTGCTGTGACGGCTGGCCATTGGCAGCTCTCGATCGAGGTGTAGCATGTCAAAGCCGACTCCAGATGCCAATCATTCGCCGGATTCCCTGGTTTCTCCCGACAGCCTCACGACCATTACCTGCACCGGGTGTCCGATGGGCTGCCTGGTCTCTGTCACTCAGGGACCAGGTGGTGAATGGCAATTTTCCGGGGCCCAGTGCCCGCGCGGAGATATCCACGCCCGCCAGGAAATCACCCATCCGGTCCGCCCCCTGACCACCCTCATCCCCGTCCGAGGCAGCAGGATCCCCCTCAGTGTCAAGACCAGCCAGCCCGTCCCCAAAGCACTCTTCTGGGACTTTGTCGACCAGATCCACCGGCTGGAACTTGAACGTCCCATCCACACGGGCGACATTCTGGCCGAAAATCTCCTGGGCACAGGCATAGCGCTGCTGGCGACGAGAACACTCGACTAGGGACACCGTTCCCCCATTTGTGCGAAACTTCAATCCCCGGAGGCGATATGTTCCGTCCTTTGACTTTTGTCCAGACCGGCGACCTGCATCTGGGCAGTCCTTTTTCTTTTGCCGCGGATAAGGCGCCGCTGCTCATGCGCACGCAACTGGAAGCTTTTGTTGCCATCATCCGGCTGTGCCAGCAGGTCCAGGCCGACGTCCTCCTGATTACAGGCGACTTGTTTGACCAGCCAGTACCCGATGCCGCGCTGGTCCGCACCGTCTGTGAACTCCTGGGCAGCTTGGACCAGACCCAAGTCCTGGTCGCACCCGGCAATCATGACCCTGCAGCGCTCGATTCCCCCTATCGGCAAAGCATCTGGCCAGCCCATGTCAGGATCTTCATGGATTCACTGGAACGGGTCGAATGGCCGGATGCCCATGTGCGCATGTACGGCTGTGGTTTTACCTCGACTGTGGCACCCGTGCCACTGCCACTCGCACCACCGGGAGGCCTCGATCCGGACTGGTTCAATCTCTACCTCGTTCACGGGGATCTCAATGGCTCAGCTGCGTCGCCTTACAATCCGCTCACTGCTGCCAGCCTGGCCGGGACTGGCTATGACTATGTGGCGCTGGGCCATGTCCATTCCTTTTCCGGATTCCAGAAAGAACGGCAAACGACCTTTGCCTACGCCGGCTGTCCGTTTGGACGTGGCTTTGACGAAACCGGGATCAAAGGGGTCATTGTCGGGACAGTTGCTCCCAGCCAGCCAGACCGGGGCAAACCGACTCTGGATTTGCATTTCGAGCCCATCGACGGACGCAGCTTTCTTTTGCAGACCGTAGATGTGACTGGCTGCCAGGACCACCGTCAGGTAGCAGACAAGATCTTTAAGACACTCAAGTCCGAGGTGGGGAAGTCCTGGCCAGACCACCTCTGCAAAATCGTCCTGGCCGGAGACCTGGCGCCGGATTTCACCTTGTCTCTTCCAGTTCTGGACTCGTTTATGGCCGGTCAGCTTTTCTGGCATCGTCTGGTGGATGAGACGCGCCAGTCCGTGGATCTTTTGGATCTGGCCCGAGAACATTCCCTGCGGGGTGCATTTGTCCGCCAGGCTCAAAGTGCCCTGCAGCAGGCCACTGAATCCGGCCAGGCTCACGAGCGCCAGATCCTGGCCCAGGCGCTCGACCTGGGTCTTGCAGCCATGCGGGGAGAGGAGATCTGGTATGAAACTGATCCAGCTTGATGTCCAAGCCTTTGGGTCTTTCAAGAACCGCCAGTTTTATTTCCCCTCTGGCCTGACTGTTTTTCATGGCGAAAACGAGCAAGGCAAAAGCACCCTGCTGGCCTGTCTGAAGGCGATGTTCTATGGCTTTTCCGGCCGCAGCCGATCCCCGCTGGAAAATGAACGCCTGCGCTGCCAGCCGTGGGACGGAACAAGGCCCCGTGCCAGCCTGGTTTTCGAGCAAGCAGGCATTCGCTACCGCCTGCAGCGTTCGTTTGGCAAAACCAGAGCCCAGGACGAAACGCTGCTGATGAATGACATCAGCGGTGCCAAAATCGATCTGCCAGGCCAACAGGAAGTCGGACCATTCCTGTTTTTTGTGTCAGCCGAGGAATTCACCCAGACGGTTTTCATCGGCCAGATGAACAGTGTCATTACCCAGCCGGATGCATCGATCCTGACCAAACTGACCAATCTGTCCAGCACTTTCAACGAGACACTTTCTTACCAGGCCATTGACAGCCAGCTCCAGAAAGCCCAGGCCAAACTGCGGGCCGAACGAGGCAGAGGGGGTCTGATCGTTGAGCTGGAGCAGCAGTTGGAAGCTGTGTCCCTGGCCCGTGAAGCGGCTCTGGAATCCGAAAACCAGAAGCAGGTGTTCACCCATCAGCTGCAGGACTTGAAACGGCAGAAAGCCCAGCTGCTGGACTTGCAAGAGGATCTGTCAGACCAGGTGGCCATGCAGCAGATCGCCTCCAGGCGCCAAAGGCTGGAGAGACTGGCTCTTCGCCATCAGGTGGTCCTGGATTTACGCCAGAATGAATCAGACAAGGCCAGGCATCTGGCTGACCATGGTTTAAGCGAACCTGTGATCAAGGACTGGCAGCAGGCGTTCAGCTTGCTTCTTGAGGAGCGGCAGCACCTGATCCAATGGATCGATGACTACAGGACCAAGGCCAAGGCTGTGTTGGCAGCAACGGCAGCACACAACTGGCGCGCGCTTGCCGACAGCCAGCAGATCGTCCAGGAACTGGCTGCCCGGATCCAGTCTTGCGATCCGGCCCAGCCTGAAGGGAACCATCCTCCACAGCACAGGCCCCTACCGCCCTGGAGTGTGGTCTTGACTGTGATTCTGGTTGCAGCGGGCCTTTTGCTGGGCTTCCTGATCCGCCCGGCTTTCTACGCCCTGGCTGTAGTGACCATTCTGGCTCTGGCTTTTGTGTTTCTTTGGCACCAGCATGCAGATCAAGTTCTGGAAAAACACCAGGAAGCCGTCGAACAGCAACGCAAGCAGGAACAGGACCGTCAGGTCAAGATCCTGCAGGTTCAACTGGAAAAGGCCAGGACAGAGGCCATCGAGGCCCAGAACGCTGCCGTCAAAGCACAGGAAGATCTGGAGGCGTGGGATGATGCAGCCAGCAGCGATGTGAATTTGCCTGAGGAGCTGACTCGCCAGACAGACGTATTCCTGGATCACTGGATGCAAGTGCAACAGTCGCTCGTGCGTGCCCTGCCCAAATCCGCCCAAGACCGATCTGGCGGTTTCCCAACACCTTCCCAAGATCTGGGCGTGCCTGCGACTGCCCGGGCAGCACTGGGGATGCTTGATCCGGCAATCATCCAGCAGGGCATCGACCATCTGACAACCTTGCTGGCTGATCTAAGCCAGATCCGGGCTTTGAAACAACAGGCGGAAGCGGCCCTGGCAAGTGACCTGGATGGTCTGAGCTGGGATCAGTTTATGGCCCTGCAGCTTGCAGAACAAGAGACTCTGCGGCAAAAAATCAAACACCCGGGACGCTTGTTCGAGGCAATGGAACAAGAGCAGCTGGATCAGCATCTGGGTGAGGTGTCTGGCCAGCTGGCTGCCATCGAACGCGAGCTGGCCAGTCTGGAGTCAGCCATCCTTCATAGCCCCCGGCCACCGAAGCTCGTAGCAGAGTATGACCGTGACCGAGAAATCCTGAAAGAGCAGCTTGAGAAAGCCAGAGTGTATCATGAGAGCCTGGCCGTGGCCCGGTCCTGGATCCAGAAAGCCTATGACGAGCTTCAGGAGACTTTCGGTCCGCGCCTGAACCAGGAAGCAGCCCGGATTCTTCATCAGTTGACCCGATCGCGTTATGAAGCTCTCAAAGTGGATCGTTCTTTTGCCATCCAGGTAGCTGTGCCCGAAGACCAGAATTTTCATGACTGGCGCTATTTCAGTGGTGGAACCATCGACCAGATTTATCTGGCCCTGCGCCTGGCGATTGCCGGGATCATCCAGGCAGGATCCGAACCGCTGCCCTTGCTGCTCGATGATGCCCTGGTCCAGTATGACGATGGCCGGGCGAGCGCTGCTCTGGACTATCTATCCTGGCATAGCCAGGCGACTGGCGGACAGGTCGTTCTCATGACCAGCCAGGCCCGGATCAAAGAAATAGCCGGGCAGATCAGCCCGGCCATCTCAGTTGTCGATCTTTAGGATCTGCCTATTCACTCAGGTCATGCTGGGGGTTGCTGCCGACTACGACACACGCTTTCGTAATGGCTGCATAGAGATCGGCCTGGTTTTGCGGTAAGGTTTGATCGATGCTGGTCATTATCTCGCCTTTTTCAGTCACCACGTAGTGGCTGGGCAGGCTGTTGAGGACAAGCGCCTGGATATCGAGCTGGCATTTTTCACAGGTGCAGACTTCCATTTGGGGTAGCAGCTCTGCAAGATGCTGCCTGACAATCGTTTCCATCTGGTTCTTCAATACATGCATCATTCAATGGCCCTCTTTCTGAAACAATCGTACTGGATCCATACAATCGTATCAGATGTTATTTTTAATAGCTAGCGTTGACATGGCCGGGTATCATTGCACGATGTCGTAAGGCCAGCTGGTGATGCCTCCCAGATCATACAGCGTGGTATAGCCCAGTCCGGCCAATTGCTCGGCGGCGAGGGCAGAACGCCGGCCGCTGCGGCAGTAAATGACGATCGGAGTATTCTTGTCGGCTGGCAGTTCGCCGGTGCGATCCAGAAGCTCTTCAACCGCCAGTTGCTGGGCTCCTGCGATGTGGCCTTCGGCAAATTCGGCCTCAGTCCTGACATCGAGCAAGACGGCTGTGGGCTGGTCCTTGAGAATGGCCAGTGCTTCGTCCGCAGAAACCTTCACGATCTGCGCTGCCTGACCAGCTCCATCAGCAGCAGAGGTAGCAGCAGCAGAAGGGGTGGCAACCGTTGCTGAACCTGTTGGAGCAACGGTCTGGGTACAACCGGCCATCAGGGCCAGAGCCAGAGTCAGCATCAGGACAAGGGTCAAGATCCTTATGTTTTCAGAACGTTTCATGGGAATCCTCCATAACTGTGTGGACTTTCAGTATAGACCAAGACCCGGGCGAAAACCTGTGACAGGATCACACTTGGACAGGGCCTGACATGTGATATAATGCATTTATTTATGGCATTGTCACTGATGAGCCATGCAGATGACAGCAGGAGTGAAACGGATGCTGACCAAAGAGCAAATCCAGCGCCTCGACCGGCTTTTCCCGGTCCTGACTAAATTAAACGCCAAGGACCGGGACATCTTGTTTTCGGCCGGCCAGATCATTGAACTGCCAGAAGAACAGATGCTGATGCAGCAGAGCCATCAGTGCCAGTTTGTCCCCTTTGTCATCAGTGGCGTCCTGCGCATCTACAAATTGTCACCCAATGGGCGCGAGATGACTTTGTACCGGACGATGACGGGAGAGACTTGCCTGGCTTCGATCGCCTGCCAGCTGACTGGCGATGAATTCCCGGCCATGGCGCAGGTCGAGGAGGCAGCCGAGCTGTTCATGGTCCCGTCCAAGGTGTACCACGAAATCCTTGACAAGCAACTGGCCTGGAAGGATTTCCTGATCAATTCGATGTATTCGCACCTGATCGAGACCATGCAGACGCTGGAAGCTGTGGCATTTGACCGCACAGACAATCGCCTGGTCCATTGGCTTCTGGATCAGACCCATCACAAACCGGGCACGATCCGCTACACGCACGAGGCCATTGCTGTCGAGCTGGGCACGGCTCGCGAGGTCGTTTCGCGCCTGCTCGGTGAACTCAAATCGGAGGGTGCCGTCCAGTTGGGCCGCGGCCGGATCGAGGTCATCAGTCCGGCCCTGTTGAAGCAGATGCTCGAATAAATCCCGGGCAACGCTTTGACCACTGGAATTTACGCCCCAAAGAATATGGACATCCCCCCATTTATGCTATAATCCGTTAGCATCTTTTTCACGGACAGGAGTGAGGCCATATGGCAGAGGTTCGCGCCCGCCGCGGCACAATGAAGAGCAGACATGCTCGTGCGCCGCTTTACGAGGCCCTGGAACAATATTCACAGAAGGATATCGTCCATTTTGACGTGCCTGGGCATAAAAAGCGGCTGCGCTCCGGTCTCGGCGAATATTTTGGCGAAAAAATCATCCGGCTCGATGCTAATTCGACCCGGGAACTGGACATGCTGTCCAATCCGGACGGCATCATCTTCGAAGCCGAGCAGCTCCTGGCCGAGGCGTATGATGCCGATTATGCCTTCATGCTGGTCAATGGCTCGACCTTTGGCATCCAGGCCATGATCATGACCGCCTGCGGTCCGAAAGACAAGATCATCATGCCCAGGAATGTCCACAAATCGGCCATCAATGCGGTCATCTTGAGCGGTGCGATCCCGATTTTCATAGAACCGGAAGTCAATCTCGAATATGGCATTGCCAACGGGGTCTCCTATGACCGGGTGAAAAAGGCCGTCCTGGACAATCTCGACGCCAAGGCCCTGTTCATGATCAATCCAACCTACTACGGTGTGGTGTCCGATTTGCAGGCGATCATCAAGCTTTGCCGCCGCCATCACATCATGGTCCTGGTCGATGAAGCCCATGGGGCCCATTTCCCGTTCCATCCGGATTTCCCGGACAACGCTTCGACCCTGTATGCCGACATGGCGACTGTCAGCCTGCACAAGACCGGTGGTTCGCTGACTCAGAGCTCTGTCCTGCTTTTGAATGAGCGCGACATCAGCTACAGCCAGGTCCGGACAACGATCAATCTGATGCAGACAACCAGTGCCTCATACCTTCTGATGGCCAGCCTTGACCTGGCCCGCCGCAATCTGGTGCTCAATGGGCAGGAGATTTATGAGGACATTCTCAACATCGTCGAAAAGGCCAAGGTTGAAATCACCGCCATGCCGGGTCTGCATGTGCTGACCAGCGATGATGTCGATGGCCACGGCATCTACGATTACGATGAAACGAAAATCGTCATCCGGGTCAATGACCTCGGCCTGACGGGCTTCGAAGTCTATGACATCATGAAAAACGAGTTTGGCATCCAGCTGGAGCTGGCAGAGACGTATGTTGTCCTGGCTGTAGTCGGGATCGGGGATGACCAGCAGACCGTAAACCAGCTGGTTGCTGGCCTGCGGACCATCTCCCATCGTTATGCCGGCCAGAACAAGCCGCTCAAACTGGAACAGATCGAATGGATGACCGAACGTCCGATGTCGGTCGTTTCGCCGCGCGACGCCTACTACAGCCCGAAACGGATCATCCCGATCAAGGACGCCGTCGGTGAGATCTGTGCCGAGTCCCTGATGATCTACCCGCCGGGCATCCCGCTGGTCATCCCGGGCGAGAAGCTGACCCAGCGCATCATCGATCATTACATGTTTTATCGTGAACAAAAGTGCAACATCGTCAACAATGCCGAAGACCCTGACCTGATCCAGGTCCTGGGTGAAGCAAACGATTGATGAACCTCTCAGTTGCCGAATTGACCTGGCTTTTGAAATGGATCGTCAGCACGTTGACTGTGCTGACGGTCCTTTACCTTGTCACGTGGCTGCTGATAAGACTTTTGACACGTCTTGCCCGGCAGAGTGCAGCCCAGACCGATCTTGACCTGATCGGCCAGGAAGCCCGCGTCACCCGGACGATCCGTCCCGGCCACGCAGGCCGAATCCTGTACACGGCCGAGGGCAAGGCGATCCAGCTTGCTGCCAGTAGCACCCAGCGGCTGGAGGCAGGGTCGTTGGTCCTGATCACCGCGCTGGACCGTGGTGTAGCCCGGACCATCGCCAAGGAGTCATCGGCAACCTCTTCGGGGGCCACTTCGACGTGACACCAGGCTCATCTCTGGCTGGCCAAAGGCAAAGACCCGCTCCGCACATTGCCCTGGTCACACTCAATTCCCAATTTGCCCACACGAGCCTGGCCCTGCGCCAGCTGCGCCAGTGGGCCATCCACCAGGGGTTTTCGGCAAACCAGCTCAGCCTGCATGAATGGACGATCAACGACTTGCCCTCCATGCTGCTCCAGCGTCTTTACGAGCTCGATGCAGATCTTTACGCGTTTTCCTGCTCAATCTGGAATCGCCGCCTGACGGAGCGACTGTCGGATGAACTGGCCCAGATCCGGCCTGGGGCCACGATCATCTGGGGTGGTCCCGAAGCGAGCCAGGATGCCACGGCGATTCTTCAAGGCCACCCATCTGTGAGTGCCATCCTGGCAGGAGAGGGCGAGCTGGTTTTTGCCGCTTACCTGAGCTCGTTTTCTGGCTCCAATTTCGATCCGGGAACAATTCCCGGCCTGGTTTTCAGGGACGATTCAGGTGCCATCCGGAACAATCCGCCGCCACCCTTGCTGCCCGCACCCGAGTGGCTGTTCCCATACACCGGCCAGGAACTCAGACAGCTCAAGGAGCGCTTGCTCTACTTTGAAACATCACGTGGCTGTCCTTACGGCTGCACCTATTGCCTGTCCTCTCTCGACAAAACAGTCCGGCTGGCTCCATTGCCATGGGTTGAGGCCGCTTTTACCCGCCTGATCGCTGCCGATCTGCGCCAAGTCAAGCTGGTTGACCGCACGTTCAACATCCAGCCTGCCCGGGCGCGGGCGATTTGGCGCTTTTTGATCGAACACCATCGGAAACAGCCGTTCCGGACGAATTTCCATTTTGAGATCATGGCTGACCGGCTCGAGACAGAAGACCTCGAATTGCTGGCGCAGGCCCCGCCTGGGCTATTCCAGCTTGAAATCGGAGTCCAGACGACGACACCCGAGGTCCTCAAGGCGATCCACCGCCCTTGCGACTGGCCGCGCCTGCAGGCCAATGTCCGGCAATTGCGTCATCAGGCGGCGATCCATCTTCATCTCGACCTGATCGCCGGTTTGCCTTCGGAAACAGTGCAACAATTTGCCCGCTCCTTCAACGATGTTTTTGCCTTGAAACCACACGATTTGCAGCTGGGTTTCCTCAAAGTCCTGCCCGGCAGCCCGATGGCGCACCAGGCAAAAACCCTGGGATTCAGATGGTCACAGGAACCACCTTACGAAATCCTGGCTTCCGATGCCATGACTTATGGCGACCTGGCCCAGCTCAAGGACATCGAAACAGTCCTTGACTTGTTTTACAACAGTGGCAAATTTGCTGCCAGCCTGCCCTGGCTGGCAGACCATGTCCGAGGTGGCAGCCTGACACCCTTTGCGTTTTTCCAGGACCTGGCTGCCGCGTACCGTTTCGCCGGCTGGTTCGATCTCAAGACCAGCCCGGTCTCCCGGGCCAGGTTCCTGCTCGAATTCGGTCTTGCACATCTGGCGCCAGCCGAGCAGGCGGTCTATGTGTCGCGGGTCAGACTGGACTATCTGCTCCAGGGGGCCAAAGACCAGCCAGATTTTCTCGATACGCTCGAGAACAATCCTGAGGAGGGCAGCCGCCAGGTGCTCAGGACGGTGCGCGAACAGGTCCGGGCCTTGTATCCGCGCCTGAGCCGGTTTCGAAGTGAACGATTTGTTCTGGATGCACCCGTCGATTTTTCTGCTCCCAGGGACCCCCAGTTGGTCCGGACAGCGGAAATCAGCTCCGGACAGCTCCTGCCGGCTGGCACCTGTGTCTGTGCCTTTGACCTCTCTGGACCACGTCCAGCACTCATTTTCGTGCAAAAATTGGACTAAACAGACCGTATTTCTTGCGTGAACCGACATTTCTGCATTATACTGGTCAAGCAAGAGCCGCGGTCTGACTTGCCAGCCGCGGTGATTTTTTAAGGAGGATCCCCATGCTACGTTTTGATTACAGCAATGCCCTGGGCTTTATGCGCCAGGAAGAAATCGACTACATTGCTCCCCAGGTCACCGTCGCCCATGTCCAGCTGCACCAGAAAAGCGGCCCAGGCAACGACTACCTCGGCTGGGTCGAATTACCGGTCAAGTATGACAAAACGGAATTTGCCCGCATCCGCAAAGCTGCAGCCAAGATCCGCAAAGATTCAGACGTCCTGATCGTCATCGGCATCGGTGGATCCTATCTCGGTGCCAGAGCTGCGATCGAGCTTTTGACCCACTCTTTCAACAACCTGCTCACCAAACGCCAGCGCAAAGGTCCGCAGATCATTTTTGCCGGCAACTCGATCAGCTCCACCTACCTGGCCGATTTGTTCGACCTGCTCGAGGGCAAGGACGTCTCGGTCAATGTGATCTCCAAGTCCGGCACGACCACCGAACCGGCGATCGCTTTCCGTATCTTCAAAGCCTACATGGAAGAAAAATACGGCAAGGAAGGGGCCCGTTCCCGCATCTATGCCACAACCGACCAGGCTCGCGGCGCCCTCAAAGGCCTCGCTGATGGTGAGGGCTACGAGACCTTCGTCGTACCGGATGACGTCGGTGGACGCTATTCGATCCTGACCGCTGTTGGCCTGCTGCCGATTGCCGTGGCAGGTGTCGATATCCGCGAGCTCATGCGCGGCGCCAAGGACGCCATGAAAGAGTTCCGTAATCCGGAACTGTCCGAGAATGCCTGCTACCAGTATGCTGCCGCGCGCAATGTCTTGCTCCGCAAAGGCTACAACATCGAGATCATGGTCAATTACGAGCCGAGCCTGCACTTTTTCACCGAATGGTGGAAACAGCTGTTTGGTGAGAGCGAAGGCAAGGATGGCAAAGGCATTTTCCCGGCCGGTGTCGACAACTCGACCGACCTCCATTCGATGGGCCAGTATGTCCAGGATGGCCAGCGCCAGCTGTTCGAGACCCTGATCGATGTCGAAAAACCACGCCGCAGTGTCGAGATCCCCACGGATCCGCAAAACCTCGACGGCCTCAATTTCCTCGCTGGGCTCGATATGGACCTGGTCAACCACAAGGCCGCCCAAGGCACGGTCCTGGCCCATGTCGATGGCGGTGTGCCCAATTTCCGCATCGTCGTGCCGGAACTGGATGCCTACAACCTCGGCCAGCTGGTCTATTTCTTCGAGAAAGCCTGCGGCATCAGCGGCTATCTGCTGGCGGTCAATCCCTTTGACCAGCCCGGCGTCGAAGACTACAAGAAGAACATGTATGCCCTGCTCGGCAAACCGGGCTTTGAAGCGCGCAAGGCTGAACTCGAAGCGCGCCTGAAAGGATAAGTACACCCTTCATGTCAACTGTCAACCTGCCCCGCCATCTGCTGGCGTCGGTCGAAAAGCCGGCGCGCTATACCGGTGGGGAATGGAACAGCATTGTAAAGACCGTGCCGGAGGCTGCCGAACAGGCGCTCCGGCCTTTCTTGCGCTATGCGTTCTGTTTCCCCGACACCTACGAAATTGGCATGTCCAACCTTGCCCTGCGCATTCTCTATCACCTGCTCAACGAGCGGCCGGACGTCTGGTGTGAGCGTGTTTTTGCGCCTTGGACAGACATGGCTGACCGGATGCGTCGAGAGAACTTGCCGTTGTTTGCGCTCGAGTCACGCACGCCGCTCCATGAGTTCGACCTCCTGGGCTTCACTCTGCAGTATGAACTGGCTTTCACCTCCGTGCTCGACATGCTTGACCTCGGCCGCGTACCCTTGCGCACGGCCGACCGCACCCTTGATGATCCCTTCGTCATGGCCGGCGGCCCCGTGGTCTACAACATCGAGCCGATGGCAGACTTTTTTGACCTGGTCATCATTGGCGAAGGCGAAGAAGTCCTCTCCGAAGTCGTCGATTGCTACCTGCACTGGAAGGCCAGCGGCGACACGCGCACCCGCGAGGGATTCTTGCTTGCGGCTGCCCAGATCGAAGGCGTCTATGTGCCTTCGTTCTACACAGTCACGTACAAGAATGACGGCACCGTCCAGGCGATCCTGCCCAACCGGACCGGTGTGCCGGCGACCATCCGCAAACGCATCATCCTTGACCTCGACCAGGCGTATTTCCCGACCCAGAGCATCGTTCCCAACACCGAGATCGTCCATGACCGCATCTTCCTCGAGCTGTTTCGCGGCTGTACCCGTGGCTGCCGTTTTTGCCAGGCTGGCATGATCTACCGCCCGGTGCGTGAGAAGAAACCAGCGGTTCTGGTCAACCAGGCTCTGGAGATGGAAAAAACCACCGGTTATGATGAGGTCGGCATGTTGTCTCTTTCCACATCGGATTACAGCGCCCTTTCGGAACTGACCGATGGCCTGCTGTGCGAACTGACCCCTCATCATACGAGCATTTCCCTGCCCTCGCTGCGCCTGGACAATTTCTCACTCGAGTTGATGGAAAAGGCCTCCAGCACCCGGAAGGGAGGCCTGACCTTTGCCCCGGAAGCTGGCACCCAGCGCCTCCGTGATGTCATCAACAAGAACATCACCGAGGAAGATCTCCTCAAGGCGATGGAACTGGCCCTGCGTGGCGGCTGGAGCGGCGCCAAGCTCTATTTCATGCTCGGCCTGCCGACCGAGACGATTGAAGACGTCGAGGGCATCGCCCATCTGGCCCAGGCCATCGAGAAACTCTACCAGTCCTTGCCGCGTTTTGAACGGCCCAAGCGGCTGGAACTGTCCCTGAGTACAGCCATGTTCATCCCCAAGCCATTCACACCTTTCCAGTGGTCGCCCCAGGCGGACACTGAAACGATGAAAAGCCACCAGATGCATCTGAAGGACCTGCTGCGCCACAGCCGTTCGGTCCGCTACAAATGGCATGAACCGCGGCAATCCTATATCGAAGGCGTCCTCGCCCGCGGTGACCGCCGCTTGGGCAAGGTGATCGAAGCAGCCTTTAGAGGCGGTGCCCGTTTTGATGCCTGGGATGAGCAGTTCAAATACGATCTCTGGATCGACTGCCTCGAAAAAGCAGGTCTTGACCCTAATTTCTATGCCCGCCGCGAGCGGTCGCGCCAGGAGATTTTCCCCTGGTCTCACATAGACTGCGGCGTAACGGAGGATTTCCTCTGGTCCGAATACCAGCAGGCCATCCTCGCCCAGACAACTCCCGAATGTCGCGAACAATGCTCTGCCTGCGGGGCCCAGTGTTTCGGCGGAGGTGTCTGCTATGAGTGAGACCTTCATCGTTCGCCTGCGCTTCTCGCGCCGGGAACCCGCAATCTGGCTGGCCCATCTCGACATGATGCGCACCTTCGAACGTTCGATCCGCCGGGCCGGCCTGCCGATCTGCTGGTCGCAAGGCTACAATCCGCGCCCGCAGATGACCTTTGCCTTGCCGATCAGCGTCGGTCTGGCCACAGCCGGCGATTACCTCGACCTTTCACTGGAGGAAGACCTTGAGCCGGCCGACGTGATGGACCGGCTTAACCGTTCCCTCCCAACTGGTTTTGCGATCCTGGCTGCCAACCGGGCAGCTCCGTCCAAGGCCAGCCTGATGAGCCTTGTCCGGGCTGCCGATTACCGGCTGGAAACACCAGGGCTAGCCGAAGCCATCGCCCGCATTGCCAATACCCAGCCTCTGGTGGTCGAAAAATTCAGCAAGGGCAAAATGGTCGACGTGGACATCCGCCCTTTGATCGAAAAGATCCAGCTCAAAGGACCGGATTGTCTCGAGATGCGGGTCAAAGCAGGCAGTTCAGCCAACCTGCGTCCGGACCTGTTCCTCAAAGCCCTGGAAACTTACGGAGACTTGCCAGCTGAGGCCGCGGCCGATTGTGCTGTGACTCGCCTCGCCCTGATTCTCGATTCGAACGATCCGGAATCAGCCGGATCGTAAAGCCAGATGGTGCAGGATATTGTGGTCTATCGTGATCCTGCCGGCTGGCCTCAGTCAGTCCTGGTCGAAGATGGCCAGCCGGTCGAATGGATCCGGCCCCAGCCAGACCTTGCAGCCCAGCGCCAGGATATTCTCCTGGGCCGGATCGAGTCCATTGACCGGGCGTTGGGCGCCTTCATCGACATCGGACAAGAAGAAAACGCCCTTCTGCCACACCGGGAGGTCGAGCCTGGCTGCAAACCGGGCCAGGCGATCCTGGTCCAGATCCGGCGCCTGATTCCAAACCATCGTCCAGACGGGACTGCCAGCAAGGGCCATCTGTTGACGACCCGGCTGCAATATGCTGGCCTGTTTGCAGTTTACGAGCCTGAGCAGGAGCGGATCATCCGGCGTAGCAAACTGGGACTGGTTCCAGTTTTGGAACAGGAATCGTTGCTGGCAGGTGAGACCACCTTGCTCCAATCGGCCCATCTTGCCGTTCTGGCCCGGGCATCCGGCAGCGGACCTGTCCCGCGCCTGCTCTGGCGGCCACGCACGGTCTGTGCCGCTGCCCTGGCAGACTGGGCCAGGCCAGACCTGCGCACCATCCAATGCAACGATATCGACTTGTTCAACGAGCTGGATACTCTGGTCCGGGAACGATGGCCAGCTCTGCGCCCGGTCCTGTCCATACGCCCGGAGACCTTCGACCTGCAAGCGGCGTTTCGCCTGGGCAATCTACCCCAGGAGGTCCATCACCATCACGTGCATCTGAAAAACGGCGCCAGCCTCGTCTTTGACCAGACCGAGGCCCTGCTGGTGATCGATGTCAATTCGGCAAAGGCTCAGGCCAAAGACCCGGAAGCTCTGCGTGTCATGACCAACCACCTGGCCGCCAGCGAAATTGCCCGCCAGCTGCGCCTGAGAAATCAGGCAGGTATCGTCATGGTCGACTTTATCCGCCTGCACCATGCTGAAGACCGGGCAGATCTGGTCCGTTTTTTCACCTCTGAACTGAGAAAAGACCGGGGCAAGATCACGGTTGGCGGCCTGACGAAACTCGGCTTGTTTGAACTCGTACGCCAGGTGCCCTGAGCAAGCAGGACTGTCCTGCGTCCTGTCATGCATCCAGGGTGATTCAAGTTGACGCTCCTGGCAAAGACCGCTACATTGAAAGAAGACCGGTCATGAACTTTTTTGGACAATGGAAAATCAGCGGCAAGGAGTAGCGCCATGATCACCAGAGTCATCAAACGGGATGGACGTGAAGTCGTTTTCAACATCGAGAAAATTGCCAGTGCCATCCACAAGGCGCTCGATGCCTCCACGGAAACCAACATCAAAGATCCCGCCCAGCCCCGGAGCCAGACCAGCCTGGAACTGGCCACTCTGGTGGCTGAGCGGATTGACCAGATGGGACAACGCTGTCCGACGATCGAACGGATCCAGGATACGGTTGAGCAGGTCCTGATGGAAACCGGTTTCCCGGAAACTGCCAAGCGCTACATCCTGTATCGCTCCCAGAGAACGCACGTGCGCGAGATGAAGACCCACCTGATGCAGGCTTTCCATGCCATGAACCCACTGGCCACCCCAGCGCAGGGAACGTCTGCAGCCGGCAAGTCGCCCATGATGAACCAGATCCCGCAAACTGCCAGTGACCAACTGCTCAAATATGGCCGGACGGGTGCCTGTTCCTACAATTTGCTCTATGTCTTGTCGCCAGCTGTCAGCCAGGCCCATCAGAATCTGGACCTTTTCATCCATCAGCTTGAATCATATGCGCTGACATATGCCGATCAGCCCATCGATCTGCGGCCTCTTTTTTCTGGGGGGTTCCGGAGTGGCCAGGCCAGCATCCGCCAGCCTTCCGATATCAGGAGCTACGCTGCCCTGGCCGGTGTTGCTACCGCCAGCATCCGGCAGGAAATCAGCGGCAGTGTGTATCTGCTGCATTTTGACCGGGCCATGGCGGATGGTGTCCGGGCCACAAGGCAGCGTCTCGGAACCAGATTTGGTAATTGGCTCCCACCAGAGCAGGCCGGCGCCCTCGCCGATGAAGACACCGCCCTGGCAACGTACCAGGCCATGGATGCTGTGCTCAACCAGTTCAAGACCCAGTGCTTCCAGTCCCAGTCTGGAGAAAGCCAGACCTGTGTCCTGTTTGGATTGGAAACAGATCCCGAAAGCCGGCTGGTGACTGGAAAATTACTCGAGGCAGCTGGAAAAGTTGCAGGGGAGAATCCGGCGAATTCGCCGCTGCGAAAGCAGCCACGCCTGATTTACCGCCTCGCTGCCGGGGTCAATTTGCAGCCGGGAGACCCCAATCACGACCTGTTCTTGCTGGCCTGCCAGTGCTGTGCCCAGACTGGACAGCCGGAATTCGCCTTTGCAGATCCACCCACGACCAACTTGGCTACGGTCACGATCAATTTGCCCCGCTGTGCCATCCTGGCCCGCAATGATCTCAATTTGTTCTACCAGCGCCTGGAGCATCTGCTCAGCCTGGCCATCGACTCCCTGCTTGAGCGCTACAAAACGTTGCAGTCTCTAGGCTGTGGTAATTTTCCCTTCTTGCATGGACAGCCTTTACCTGCAGCAGACCCTGCCCAGGCTGATGCCACGACACTTGCCAGTCAGCTGGGCAAGGGCAGCCTGGCCATTGGTTTGACGGGGCTGGCTGAAACCCTGGTTTCGCTGGTTGGCCGCCACCATGGCCAGAGCCGCGAAGCCAAAGACCTCGGCCTGGAAATTGTGCGGATGATGCAGCAAACCTGTACAGCTGCCTCGGACCGCACCGGCATCTTATTCCTGTTGCTGGCCGATTCTGATCCACTCGTAGCCCGATCTTTTGCTGAATCAGACCGCAGGCAATATGGCCAGATTGCTGGTGTGACCAGCCATCCGGCATATACGCCTGGATTCAGCCTGCCGTGCCGGCCGATTCTGGAAAATGAGGACCGCATTCGCCTGGAATCGCCTTATCATCAGCTGGTGGACGCCGGACGTGTCTTGCGAGTCTGCCGCAGCACAGATGCTGCCACCTCGCCGGGATCGATCGCGGCTTTTGTTTTGCAGGCAGCCGGATCAGGTGTGGGACAGATTATTTTCGACAGCTTAGGGGATTAGCATGACTTCCTGGATTACGTTACCGCACCCTTTCCAGTCTGGCATGGTCTTGCAGCAGCAAGCCAGGACCCTTTTGGCTGGAAAAGCCCGGCCCAACAGCCTGTTGACGGTTGAATGGACCAGGTTTCCCCTTGATCCGCAAACCGTATCGCCGCATGATCCCCGCTATGGGACCTTTTTCACTGCAGAAGTGACTTGCGACGGCAAAGGCTCATTTTGCCTGGAGTTACCTGCCTTTGAGGCTTCTTTCGATACTTATGAACTTCTGGTCACGGATGGAGCAGACAAAATCCTGCTGCATGACATTCTGATTGGTGACGTCTATCTCTTTGTTGGAGAACTCACCTTGCCCTTGCAATCGTCAGGCCTGCCTCCGGGCCCGGTCCATTCCGGGACAGTCCCGGCTGCCAAGCCGTATCTGCGCCAGCTCGATATCCTGGCACCCGAAGTTGAACGAATTTGGACCAGCCAGCCTCATTTTGAACCGGCAGGGGCAGACCAGGGCCTGCTGCTTTCCGCCCTGGCCCGCCATTTCGGCCGGGAAATCCTGCCCGACATCCATGTTCCGGTCGGCTTGCTCTTGCTGGATGCGCCCGGTCGCCGTTTACGGGAGTACCTGCCAGACAACCGCAAGGGACTTTATCGTCAGATGGCTGCCCTGGCCGGAATGGGTGTTCGTGCGATCATCTGGTCTGGTCATCATCAGGAACTGGCCCAGCCTGAAAAGCTGCAGACCGGCCTGATGAAACTGGCGGCTGCCTTGCGTTCCGAGTTGAGGTCTGTTCACGGATCTGAGCCGGCTTTTATCTTGTTTCATCTGCCAACCGTTTCAGTTGGCCAGCGTCTTTTTTACGAACAAACCCTGGGCAATGAAGCCTTGACCTATGTCCGGCACCATCTGGCTGCGCCGACCGCGCTCATTCCAGTTTCCAGCTTGCCGGGATCCTCGCCACTGGCAACACTTGCCGAACGCCTGCGCTTGATCTGCCTCGGATTGCTGTACCAGCGCAAAGCCCCCCAGTCTGCTCCTGAATGTGAAAGCATCGAGCAGGTGGGTGGTAAGCTGATGCTGACTTTTTCGAATATCGGCGAGGGTTTGCGCCTGTTCCGGGAGGATAGCCGAGTCCGCGGCTTCACCATTTGCGGTCCGGACCGCATGTTTCGCGAAGCTCAGGCCAAGGTTTTATACGGTGTCCGTGTCATGGTCTGGCATGAGGCAATTCAAAATCCCGTGGCCGTCACGTACGGCTTTTATGACCTGCACGATCGCGCCAACCTGATCAGCAAAGACCATCTGCCCATTGTCCCGTTCCGCTCAGACCAGGAGGCATCGACCTATGTGCTGCCCAGGGAATGGATGCACTGTGATGATCCAGCCGAATGGCAAGTCTTTGCTGGCTCGCTCAAGATCCGCCCCGAAAAGGTGAACAAATCTGAAGGCGAGGGGTCTTTGAGTCTGGATTACCAGATGGCCTCTGGCCAGGGCATCGCGTTCGGTCCCTGGATCGACCGGCCTGCCGATTTTCCGCCGCTTGACCTTGCGCCAGCTGCCAATCTGGTCATGGATGTCTTCAATCCCGATCTGAAAGAGAAAAGCCTTGCTCTCAAGATCCTGGCGATCGTTGCCCCCGGAGCCCGGGAAATCGAAACCCCGGGCCAGAGGATCATTCCTGCCCTGCGCTGGCAGCCCCTGACCTTTGATTTACGACCTCTGGCCCAGGAGATCGACCTGACCCAAGTGATCCGGATCCAGCTGGTGCTGCATGACAAATCTGGACGCGGACAGCTCTATCTCGACAACATCCGCCTGACCTGAGCCGGAGGTGGTGGAACAGCTTGCAAGTTGGGTCCTCTTTGTGTAAGATGAAGCCAAATTCCCTGCCATGACCGGGAGGAGTAGGCCCTAAAACCCCGCCAGAGAGCAAAACCCTAGTGCTGCAAGGTTTTGCCGGTGTGTGAAAGGCCAAAGTCGCCCGGGAGCAGAACGTCAGGCCGTACGTGACAAACGGCTGCAAAGTGCCCTGCCCTTGGGTCAGCAGCAAGCTGATCACAC
Source organism: Eubacteriales bacterium (assembly GCA_028684955.1). Taxonomy (GTDB): domain Bacteria; phylum Bacillota; class Clostridia; order Saccharofermentanales; family UBA5734; genus UBA5734. The sequence goes on along the minus strand of JAQUEY010000010.1, from coordinate 4,549 downwards.
CTGGCAGGGAAAACTGGTGGTACCACGGAAGCTCAACCTTTCGTCCAGTTATTTCGGGAAACGCCCGGACTGGACGGAAGGTTTTTGTTTATGGTGGTGTCAGGCACGTTGCCAAGAAATTCGCAGAATTTCCCGGCGACGTGCCTGATATCACACCCACTCTTAGGCACCAAATTGGTTTGGTGCCAGGCAACCTCACTGGGAAATTTATGCAAATTTCTTAGTGAGGTGCCTGGCACCACTTCCAAACTCACAGGAGGAAATATGTCGCGTATTGATTCAATCCCAAAAGCGTTTGAACCGCAGGTGATGGAGAGTCCGATCTACCAGAACTGGCAGGACCAGGGCTATTTCACTCCCCAGCCGGATCCGGCCAAACAGCCTTACACCATTGTCATTCCGCCGCCAAACATCACCGGCCAGCTCCACATGGGCCATGCCCTCGATAATACCCTGCAAGACATCCTGATCCGATTCAAGCGCATGCAAGGTTATGCCGCACTCTGGCTGCCTGGCACCGATCATGCGTCGATTGCCACTGAAGCCAAGATCGTCGAAGCCATGCGCCAGGAAGGGATCAGCAAGGAAGACCTTGGCCGCGAGAAATTCCTCGAACGAGCCTGGGAGTGGAAGCGCCTTTATGGCGGCCGCATCATCGAACAGCTCAAGCGCCTCGGATCCTCCTGCGACTGGAGCCGCGAACGCTTCACCCTCGACGAGGGCTGCTCCGACGCAGTCCAGGAAGTCTTCATCCGTCTCTATGAAAAAGGCCTGATCTACCGCGGTGAGCGGATCATCAACTGGTGCCCGGCCTGCCTGACCTCCATTTCCGACGCCGAAGTCGAATATGAAGAAAAGAACAGCCATTTCTACCATCTGCGCTATCCGCTGGTGGAAGGGGAGGGCTACCTCGTCCTGGCCACCACCCGTCCGGAGACATTGCTTGGCGACACGGCCGTCGCAGTCCATCCCGAAGACGAACGCTATCAGCACCTGATTGGCCAGCACGTCATCCTGCCCCTGACCGGCCGGACCATTCCGATCATTGCTGACACCTACGTCGAGAGCGAATTCGGCACCGGTGTCGTCAAAATCACGCCGGCTCATGATCCGAATGACTTTGAGGTCGGCCTGCGCCATGACCTGCCAGTGATCAATGTCCTGACGGAGGACGCCCACATCAACGAGCAGGGTGGAGCCTATGCCGGACTTTCCCGCGAACAAGCCCGAAAGCAGATCCTCATCGACCTCGAAGCGCAGGGGTTTTTGGAAAAAACCGAGCCGCACAAGCACAATGTTGGCACCTGCTACCGCTGTTCGACAGTGGTTGAACCGCGCGTGTCCTTCCAGTGGTTTGTCAAAATGAAACCTCTGGCAGAACCAGCGATTGAAGTGGTCAAATCCAAAGAGACCCGTTTTGTGCCGGAGCGTTTTGACAAGACCTATTTCAACTGGATGGAAAATATCCGCGACTGGTGCATTTCCCGCCAGCTCTGGTGGGGTCACCGGATCCCCGCCTATTATTGCCAGAGCTGTGGTCATACCATCGTGACAACAGTCAAGCCGCAAGCCTGTCCAGAATGCGGCAGCACACATCTGATCCAGGATGAAGACACGCTCGACACGTGGTTCTCATCCGCCCTGTGGCCCTTCTCGACCCTTGGCTGGCCCCATGACACCGAAGACCTGAAATATTTCTATCCCACCAGTGTCCTGGTCACCGGGTACGACATCATTTTCTTCTGGGTCGCACGCATGATCTTCTCCGGTATCGCCCACACCGGCCAGACGCCGTTCCACACTGTCTTCATCCATGGCATCGTCCGCGATGACAAGGGCCGCAAGATGTCCAAATCCCTCGGCAATGGCATTGATCCGCTGGAAATCATCGACGAACTCGGCGCTGACGCGCTGCGCTATGCCTTGGTCACCGGCAATGCCCCCGGTAACGACTTGCGCTTTTCCAAAGAGAAAATCGAAGCCGGGCGCAATTTCATCAACAAGATCTGGAATGCTTTCCGCTTCGTGGTCATGAACTTTGACGACGAGATGGATTTTGCCGCTGTGACCGCTGACGATTATGCACTTGAAGACCGCTGGATCCTCTCGCGCTTGCAGACCCTGAAAACAGAAGTGACGACCAACCTCGACAATTACGACCTCGGCGTAGCCCTGGCCAAGATCTACAGCTTCCTCTGGGAAGAGTACTGCGACTGGTACATCGAAATCGCCAAGGCCCGCCTCAATGAAAAAGATTCGCATGGCCGCCTGGTCGCCCAGTCGGTCCTCAACCAGGTCCTGGTCGAAGCCCTGCGTCTGCTGCACCCGTTCATGCCCTTTGTGACCGAAGCCATCCACGGCCATCTGATCCAGACGGCGGATTCGATCATGATCAGCAACTGGCCTGTCCAGGACAGCACCCTGCACTTCCCGGAGGCTGAGCGCCAGATGGCCATCCTGATGGATGCAATCCGCGAAATCCGCACCGTGCGCACCAGCATGAACGTGCCCCCGTCCAGAAAAGCCAGCATCATTGTTGTCTCGCCTGACGAGGCCACCCGCCGCATGTTCGAGGCCAGCGAATCCTTCCTGCAGCGCCTGGCCAGTGTTCAGACCCTGACAACCCAATCTGACAAGACAGATATCCCCTCGACTGCGGTCACAGCCATCTTCACAGCCGGTGAGATTTTCATCCCCCTGACCGACCTGATCGACCTGGGCAAGGAAATCGAGCGCCTGGAGAAGGAGCAAGCCAATCTGGAAAGCGAAGTCGCGCGGGTCAGTGCCAAGCTCGCCAACGCCGATTTTGTTGCCAAAGCACCCGCCAAGGTTATCGACACCGAACGCGAGAAAATCAGCCGCTACACCGCGATGCTGCACAACGCCAGCGAGCGCCTGGCCCAGCTGCGCGCCCTGTGAACGGAACTCTGCAGACCCCTGCCTACCGGCCTGATTTTTCCGGCCGCTCGGTCCTCATCACTGGTGGCGCTGCCGGCATTGGCCGTTGCCTGGTCTTGAGTTTTGCCCAGGCTGGGGCTCGCGTGATTTATACCGACCGGGACTCAGAAACAGGGGAGGAGACTCAGACGATCCTTGCCGAACAGGGCCTTTCTGCCCACTTCCTTCAGGCTGATCTGTCTGACCAGGCGCAGATTGAACGTCTGGCCCGGCAAACCAAGGACCTGGCTCCATCTGGCCTGGCTGTCCTGGTCCACAATGCTGCGATCGCAAACGCGCATTCTGCTGAATGGCAGAAGGGAAGGCCCGATCCTGCAATTTGGCCGGAGGAAGAACATCATCAGCATCCAGCCGGCCGGATCGGCCGCCCAGCTGATATCGCCGCCGCCTGCTTTTTCCTGGCCAGCCCGGATGCAGGCTTCATCACCGGCCAAACCCTGGTGATCGATGGCGGCATGACTCGCAAAATGATTTATCGTTGACTGGAGGATGCAAACCCTCTAAAATGGAAAAGGACCATCAAGCGCCGCTTGTTTCAGGCAGCCTTGACCACCACGAATGCCATGTGAATGGAAACAGGTAAAGGAGATTACTATGCCACTGGTAAACACGACGGAAATGTTCAAGAAAGCCTATGAGGGTGGCTATGCCATCGGTGCTTTCAACGTCAACAACATGGAAATTATTCAGGGTATCACCGAAGCAGCCAAGGAACTCAACGCCCCCCTGATCCTGCAAGTTTCTGCCGGCGCCCGTAAATATGCCAACCACACCTACCTGGTCAAGCTCGTTGAAGCTGCCCTCCAGGTCACCGATCTGCCGATCGCCCTCCATCTCGACCACGGCGACTCCTTCGAGCTTTGCAAAGATTGCATCGACGGCGGTTTCACCTCTGTCATGATCGACGGCTCCCACCACAGCTACGAAGAAAACGTCGAGCTGACCAAAAAGGTCGTCGAATATGCCCATGCCCGCGGCGTCACCGTTGAAGCCGAACTCGGCCGCCTCGCCGGCGTCGAAGACGACGTCAATGTCTCCGCCGAAGATGCCTCCTACACCAATCCCGACCAGGTCGTGGACTTCGTCACCCGCACCGGCTGTGACTCCCTGGCCATCGCCATCGGCACCAGCCACGGCGCCTTCAAATTCAAGCCCGGCCAGAAGCCCCAGCTGCGCTTCGACATCCTCGAGGAAATCGAACGCCGCCTGCCTGGCTTCCCGATCGTCCTGCACGGCGCCAGCTCGGTCATCCCGGAATTTGTTGAAATGATCAATGCCAACGGTGGCAAAATGGACCACGCCATCGGCATCCCGGAGGACATGCTCCGCCAGGCAGCCAAGAGCGCCGTCTGCAAGATCAACATCGACTCCGACCTGCGCCTGGCCATGACCGCCACCATCCGCAAGTACTTCGCCGAGAATCCGAGCCATTTCGATCCCCGCCAGTACCTGGCACCGGCCCGCAAGGCGATCAAGGACATGGTTGCCCGCAAGATCACCAATGTCCTCGGCTGCGACGGCAAGGCCTGATTTTTTATTCAATCCCTGATTATCTCACCGGATGACTGCGCTAAACAAGTGCAGTTACCCA
>JAQUEY010000095.1 GCA_028684955.1 Eubacteriales bacterium | reverse complement strand
TTGAGTCCCCTTATCAAGATTGTTATAATGCCCCTATGAAATTGCGATATGAACCCACGATACCGAATTATCTGACGATGCTCCGCCTTGTGGCCATTCCGTTCATGGCCTGGGCGATCAGTGCCGGCGCGTCGCATAACACGCTGGCGTTTGTTTTTTTTGTCGGCATCTGGGCAACGGACATCCTGGATGGCTACATCGCACGCCATTACAATCAGACTTCTGATTTCGGCCGCGTCTTCGACCCGTTTGTCGACAAGGTCTTTCAGCTGACGACGGCCTTGACCATGACTTTGACCGGCCGCTTGCCAGCCTGGGTTCCCGCTTTCATTTTCGCCAAAGAATTCATGATGGTGATCGGAGGCTATTTTCTCCTGAAAAAGCACAAGGTCATTGTCCAGGCCCGCTGGTATGGCAAGCTCGGGACAGTCCTGTTTGTCGCTGCATTTGCCTCCCTGTTTTTATTGCCTGCCGACCAGCAACATCTGGCCAACTTCATCTTCATCGTTCCGGTTGCCTGGGCGCTGGTCGTTTACCTGCTGTATGGCATCCAGTTCATGATTCCACATTTACGACATCCAAAAGGTAGCTAATGGACACACGTTCCCTGACCATCCTCGAATATGACAAGATTATCCACGATCTGACAGCCCTGGCACATTCGACTCCCGGGGCTGATTTATGTGCCGCCTTGCAGCCATCATCGGACCTGGAAACGGTCCTGTTGCGCCAGGCTGAGACGGATGATGCGGTTAAGCTGATTCTGGAAAAAGGTGTCCTGCCCCTGGGCGGTATCAGCGAGATCCGGCCAGCGGTTCATCGTGCTCGCAGTGGCTCGGTCCTGGCCATTCACGAATTCTTGCGCATTGCGGCTTTTCTCCATGCCGTCGACAAAGTTCGGCTGGCTTTGCCGGATGACGGGCCAGGTTCCCGGGTCGTGTATGGCTTGGTTGCTCAGCTGCGCCCCCAGCGCGCGCTGAAAACTCGCCTCGACGAGTGCATCGCCGGGGAAGAGGAGCTGCATGATTCGGCCAGCAGCCAGCTCGCCAGCCTGAGACGTCGCATTCGCCAGGCCCAAGTCGATGTCAAGGAGAGCCTGCAGCGCATCGTGCGCAACCAGGCCAAAGCGCTGCAGGAACAACTGGTCACCTTGCGCGGTGACCGCTACGTCGTACCGGTCAAAGCCGAACATCGCGGCAGCATCCCAGGCCTGGTCCATGATACGTCCGCCAGCGGATCAACGCTGTTCGTCGAGCCCTTGCCCATCGTTGAGCTCAATAACAAAATCCGAGAGTTGATGGGTCTCGAGCGCGAGGAGATCGAGCGCATCCTGATCGAATTGTCCGGCCAGGTGGCCGATTCAGCTGACCTTCTGGTTGCCAATGCCAACATCCTGGCGGAGCTCGATTTCCTGATGGCCAAAGCCCGCCTGGCCCTGAAGCAGCAAGCCATGATGCCCCAGGTCAATGACGAAGGCCGCATTTTCCTTCAGGCTGCACGTCACCCCCTGATTCCCAAAGACCGGGTCGTGCCGATCCATTTTGAGCTGGGCATCGCGTTCAATTCCCTGATCATCACCGGTCCCAATACGGGCGGCAAAACCGTCGCGCTCAAAACCTGCGGCCTGTTTTGCCTGATGGCGATGGCCGGTCTGCAGATCCCGGCCCGCGATGGCTCCCAGGTTTCTGTCTTTGAGCAGGTTCTCGCCGACATCGGTGATGAGCAGAGCATCGAGCAGGACCTCTCGACGTTCTCATCGCATATGCGCAACATCATCCAGATTACCGAGAAAGCCCAGCCCAGGACCTTGGTTCTGGTTGACGAACTCGGTTCCGGCACCGACCCGTCAGAAGGTGCAGCCCTGGCGATTTCGATCCTCGATTATCTGCGTGCGCACGGCTGCCGGACGGTGGCAACCACCCATTACAAGGAACTCAAGGGCTATGCCCTGAACACGCCGGGTGTGGAAAACGCCTGCTGCGAATTTGACAGCGAAACGTTGCGCCCGACCTACCGCTTGCTGATCGGTGTGCCCGGTGTCAGCAACGCTTTTGCCATTTCCAGCCGCCTCGGTCTTTCCGGGGAGATTATCGGCCAGGCCAAACTGCTGCTTTCGGACGAAGGCCTGCGTTTTGAAGAACTGGTCAGTGCGATTGAAAAGAGTCGAGTTGAAGCCGACCGCATGCGCGAAGAAGTCACCCGCTTGCGTGAGCAAGCTCGCGCGGAACAGCAGCGGCTCGAGCGCGAACGCCTCGCGTGGCAGGAGAAATCGAAGGCGATTGTCCAGCAGGCCCGTGAGGAAGCCCGTGAGCTTTACGAACTGGCCCAGCTCGAAATCGAGGAACTACTCGAGCAGACGCGTACAGCCATGAATGAACAGGATGTTTTTGCCCGCCACCATGCAGTCAGTGCCGGGCGCCAGAAGGCGCGCAGCGGCCGTAGCCGGATCGAAGGCGAAATCGGCCGCGCGACACTGTCAGCCGGGGCAGGGGAGCGCCCGGAACAGCTCGTGGTCGGCCAGACTTACTATGCACCCGCTCTGGAAATGACCGGAAAGCTGGTCGAAGGACCTGACAACCGTGGCCAATGCATCCTGCAAAGCGGTGCGATGAAGGTCAGCGTACCTGCGGAAGGGTTACGGGTGCCGGGTTCCAAGTCAGTCGATACAGGCGATTGGAACGGCGCAGGCCTTTCAGGCACAGCGTCCAGGTCTGGTCGAGGGGGCAGGCGCCTCTCAGATGCTGGCAGCAAGGACAGCGGCGAAAAAGGCCGCTCTGGTACGTCGCAGGGTAAAATCACCTTGAACCGCACGATGACGATGTCGACAGAAATCCAGCTCCTCGGCCAAACCGTCGAAGAAGCTCTTCAGACACTCGACAAATACCTCGATGACGCCGTTCTGGCCGGAATCGCCTCCGTCCGCATTGTCCATGGCAAAGGTACGGGCGCCTTGCGCGCCGCAGTCAGCCAATACCTTAAGCGTGACCCGCGTGTGAAAACCTACCGGCTGGGCACCTTCGGAGAAGGCGACAGCGGCGTTACTTTAGCGGAATTGAAGTAGCGGGTGGATTGGGCGTCCGAGCTGTGCGTCCGAGCCGTGTCCATGGCCCGCCACCCGGATTATGCATCGATCGTCCCGGCGATGAAACGGCCAAACAGGGTATGACCCTCCAGAATGAACACTTCAGAATCCTGGCAGGTGACCTCGTCATAGGCAGACGAGCCGCGCTTGAAGGCGCCGTCACTGCTGTAGGCGGCGAAGGGAACCGGCGCATTGGTATGGGTGCGCAGGGCCAGTGGAGTCGGGTGGTCAGGCAGGACCATGATCCGGTAATCCTCACCCGTCTCCTGGTAGTGTTTTTCAAGGTATTCCCAGACCGGCCCAATGATCTCGCGGTCGATCAGTTCGATTGATTTGACTTTGTTGTCAATTTCTGCGCGATGACCACATTCGTCAGGCGCTTCTACATGCAAGTAAACATAGTCCTGGCCGCGTTTGAATTCCATGATCGCATGCTCAGCTTTGCCGCGGAAATTCGTGTGGATGTTGCCGGTTACCCCCGGGACCTCGACGACCCGCAGACCGGCGCAGATACCCAGGCCATTGATCAGGTCAACCGCTGAAATGACAGAACCCTTAAGGCCATACTGCTCAGACAGCACAGGCAGCTCGGGCCGGGTGCCTTGGCCCCAGATCCAGATCGAATTCGCCGGGCGCAGGTCGCGCTTGACTCGCGCTTTGTTGACCGGATGGCTGGGCAGGAATTGGGCACTCTGTTCCATCATGGCCAGGAGCTTGTCCGCACCATCACCCGAAGGCAGGTAAGATGTGATCTTCTGGGTCAGGATGTCATGAGGCGGCACGAGCTTCATGCTGGTCGGGCCGTTTTTCCAGATCAGGCAGTGACGGTAGCTTTTACCGGGATAAAACTGGAATTCTTCAGTGGCAAACCGTTCATTGACGACTTCGATCAGACGGGCGGCTTCGTCGCTGCCGATTTCATCGGATGAATAATCGATCATGGTCCGCTGCCGGTAATTTACCTCATCCGTAAGGGTGACCAGATTGGTCCGGAAAGCGACGTCGCCTGCTTCCATTTCGATTGACATGCTGATCGCTTCCAGAGGCGAACGACCGGTGTAGTAGAGCTGCGGATCATAGCCCATGACGGACATGTTGGCTGTGTCGCTGCCAGGTGAAAGCGTGTCTGGAACCGTTTTTACCAGACCGCCCGTACCGTGGCTCGCCATGCGGTCCATGTTTGGTTTATCGGCTACTTGCAGAGGGGTGCGGTGCCCCAATGCTTCAACCGGCAAATCGGCCATGCCGTCACCCAGGAAAATGATGTACTTCATAAAAACCTCTCAACGAGCCAAGCACAGTCATTTGACTGCCTTGTGGCACGATTCCAATTTCAGATAGAGTCCTGTCCAGAATGATTCTAACCAAGCGGCCACGCTGCTGCAATTCGCTCCCTTTTATAATAAGCGTCATTTCCTGCTCACTTGCGTATCATTCGCGCTTGTCAGTCTCTTTCAAAATCAAGACAATAGGAGCACAACACGACTAGCCAACAAAAAATTCCAATCACATCTGTTTTCATTGGTTCACGATATCCCGCCCTGCAGAAAGGTCTGAATATGCCACAACTTTATTTCCCCAGTCAGCAGCCTGGTCACGAAATGACCGGACAACCAGCCCGGATCACCATTTTTGTCGGAGCCTACGGCAGCGGTAAATCCGAAGTCAGCGTCAATTTCGCCCTCTGGCTGGCCAGAACGGTTCGAAAGGATGGGCAACGTGTGATCCTGTGCGATCTCGACATGATCAACCCCTATTACCGCTCGGCCGACGCGCGTGCTCTGCTGGCAGACAACCAGATCGAGCTCGTTGCCTCGATGTACGCCAACACCAATGTCGACGTTCCGTCCCTGCCTCCCCAAGTCTTTTCCGTTTTTGACAATCCTGACGTCCTGGCTGTCCTCGACATCGGCGGTGAAGACCTCGGGGCCCGCGTCGTTGGATCCCTGCGCAACCGGCTCGCTGGTGAAGATTTCGCCCTCAACCTGGTGGTCAATCCCTACCGCCCGATGACCGGGACCCCAGAAGGCATTGCCCAGGCTGCAGCAGAAATCGAATCCGCGACCGGCTTGCGCCTTCATGGCGTCGTTGACAACGCCAACTTGCTGGAAGTCGCAAACCGGCACTTGATCGAGGAAAGTTATCCAATCGTGACCGAAGGCGCCCGCCTGGCCGGACTACCGGTCTTGTTTGCCGCGACGATGGAGGTACCTGAAGTGGCTGATGGGACTGAGAGGTCCGATGTGGCCATGCAAGCGGATGTGCGTTTAGACGACAGCATCTTGGTTGCTTTGCCGGTGCTGAACCTTGTCCGCTCGATCCATTATCCAACTGACCGCTGATACCCGCGCCAAGCCTGGCCACACATGCGGAAAATGCCGTGAAGGGGGTCGGTGCACTTTGGTGGAAGAAAAATTTCCCGCCTTGCAGTGCCTGCAAATAGGCACTTTGCAGGTGAGGCTGACAATTTCCCTGCAGGTGCTCCGACTTAGAATCGGCAACTTCCATTTCTATGTCGGAGCACCTAAACGGCAAAAGACGAGACCGGCGTAAGCCCGCTGCGGCTGTAGGCTTTGCCAGATGACAAATTTGTTGCCGCACAGGTACGCCGACCCCTTTTCTGGCAAATTCCACTTTAAGTGCCACCCTTGGCAGCCAAGCCTGGCCACTCCTCTGGCAATTGCCGAGCATGGTACCACCCTTCACGTCTGCCGGCCGCGTCCGGTCCCGCCACCCCTCACGCCTGCCAGCCGTGTCCGGTCCCGCTGCTGCTCGCGCGCGCAACCAACCGGGCAGCCGGCTGGCTGCCCGGTTGGTTGCGCTTTGAACATCGCGTTAAGCTTGCGGCTTCTTTGGACTCAGTCTATAATCATGAGCAACAGTGTCGCCAGCCTGTTGTAATGATCCATTACTGGACTTGCCCTGTTACATAACCGTGCCATTGCAGGTACGACCACCCCCAGCGCGGGTTTGACCAAGCTTCGTCCTGTTTCCACCCCCAGCGCTCACTACCTGCACTCAGTACTTGCTAACAACACCCGCTCCCATATAACCACGTACCATGACAAGGAGACCGTATGCCCAGAGTCGAATTTGATGAAGAACGTTGCAAAGGCTGCGGCCTTTGTGTTTCTGTCTGCCCCCAGAAAATCATCGCCCTGCAGAAAGACAAGCTGAACAGCAAAGGCTTCCATCCGGCGGGCGTTGTCGACATGGACCGGTGTACAGGTTGCACGATGTGTGCGACCATCTGCCCCGACGTTGTCATCACCGTTTATCGCTAGGAGGATCGTCATGTCAAACCGTGTCCTGATGAAGGGAAACGAGGTCATTGCTGAAGCAGCTGTCCGTGCGGGCTGCCGCCATTATTTCGGCTATCCGATCACACCTCAGACCGAGGTCATGCACTACATGGCCAAACGCATGCCGGAGGTGGGTGGCACCATGCTGCAGGCTGAAAGCGAAGTGGCCGCGATCAATATGGTCTACGGTGCTTCCGCCGCAGGAGCCAGGGTCATGACGACCAGCTCCAGCCCGGGCATCAGTCTCAAGCAGGAGGGATTCTCCTACATTGCCGGAGCAGAGTTGCCTGCAGTCGTGGTCAATGTCGTCCGTTCCGGACCTGGATTGGGCGGGATTTTGCCAGCCCAAGGTGATTATTTCCAGGCAACCAAGGGTGGCGGTCATGGCGATTACCGCAACATAGTCCTGGCCCCGGCGAGCATCCAGGAGCTCTATGAGCTGACGGTCGAGGCCTTTAACCTGGCCGACCGTTACCGCATGCTTGCCCTGGTTTTGGGCGATGGTGCCTTGGGACAGATGATGGAACCCGTAGCCTTCAGGGAAACCGAGCCTATCGAGCGCGTTGAAAAACCCTGGGCCCTGACTGGCCGCAAAGGCCGGGCTGAGCATAACACTGTCCAGTCCATCTACATTGAGGCCGATGTCATGGAGGCCTTCAATGCCAAACTCCAGGCTAAATATGCAGATGTGACAGCCAGGGAGACCCGTGTCGAAACAGTCGACTGCGAAGGCGCTGAGGTCATCCTGACCGCATTCGGCCTGACCAGCCGGATCTGCCGCAATGTCATGCATCTGGCTGCCAAAGAGGGAATCAAAGTCGGCCTGGTCCGCCCGATCACCTTGTGGCCTTTCCCGAGCCAGACGTATGCGGATATCGCAGCACAGCCTTCCGTCAAGGCCTTTCTTGACATAGAACTGAATTGCGGCCAGATGGTCGAAGACGTCCGCCTCGCCGTCAATGGTGCCAAACCGGTCCACTTCCATGGCCGGACCGGCGGCAATCTGCCCACTCAGCAGGAAATCCTGGAGCTGGTACGCCAGCTGGCAGGGAGGAGCGCAACATGAAACCAGTCTTTACCCGCACCACCGGCTTGACTGACAAGCCTTTCCACTACTGCCCCGGGTGCACCCATGGCATCATTCACCGCCTGATCGCTGAGGTGATGGTCGAGATGGGCATCCTGGATACCACCATCGGTGTTTCTCCGGTCGGATGCACATACAACAACTACGAATATTTCGCCTGCGACATGGTCCAGGCTGCTCATGGCCGAGCTCCGGCTGTCGGAACGGCCATCAAACGTGTCCATCCTGACAACATGGTCTTTACCTACCAGGGCGACGGTGACCTGGCGGCGATCGGTGCAGCCGAGATCGTCCATGCGGCCGCCCGCGGCGAAAAGATCTCCACCTTTTTTGTCAACAACGCCGTCTATGGCATGACTTCCGGCCAGATGGCCCCGACGACTCTGGTTGGCCAGGTGACGACGACCTCTCCTTTCGGCCGCCGCCCTGAATTCGAAGGCTATCCGATCAATGTCAGCGAGATGATCGCGACGCTGCGTGGCGCCGTCTACGTCGAACGTGTCGCGGTCAATGATTTCGCCCACATCAGTAAAGCCAAGAAAGCCATCAGAAAAGCGTTCCGGGTCCAGCAGGAAGGACTGGGTTTTTCCATGGTTGAAATCCTCTCGACCTGCCCGACCAATTGGGGCAAAGACCCGGTCGCTTCCCTGCGCTGGATGGAAGATGCGATGTTCAAGCAATACCCGCTCGGTGTGTATCGCGGGCAGGAACTGGAGGTCTGACCATGATCGATTTTTCAGTGATCATTGCCGGATTTGGCGGCCAGGGCATTTTGTCCGGGGGCAAGTTCATCGCTACAGCAGCCTTGATGGAAAACCGTGAAGTATCCTGGTTCCCGTCCTACGGACCGGAAATGCGTGGCGGTACCGCCAATTGCAGCGTTGTTATTTCCGATGAACCGATCGGATCTCCCGTTATCAACGAGGCCGATGTCCTGATCGTCATGAACGGCCCCTCACTCGACCGCTTCATCAGCCATGTCAAACCAGGCGGCCTGGTGATCATGGACAGTTCACTCGTCCTGAACGTCCCGGCCCGCCGTGATGTGAGTGTGTTCCAGATTCCCGCTTCCACACTGGCCGTCGAGGCTGGTAACATCAC
>JAQUEY010000094.1 GCA_028684955.1 Eubacteriales bacterium | reverse complement strand
TCAAAGTGAAAACCACCGACCTCGGCAGCTTGTATGAGCTGGTCTACCAGGTTACAACCCGCGACGACCGCAAAGAGAAAGACTTCCTTGACGAACTCAGATGCCGCAATGGCAATCTCAACATCACGCTGGTCATGAATGCCCAGCCAGCCGAATATTGATACGAAAAGAACAGGAGAAACTCAAATGAAACGAACCTTCATCAAACCATTAAGCGCGATAGCCGCGATTGTACTGATCGGTTCCATGGTCGCGGGCTGCAGCACCACCCAGGCCACTGGCGACACCATCACGTCAACGTACAGCACAACAGCATCAGAAGATTCCAGCACGACCTCAGGCTTGCCTGACAGCGACTCCTTGAGCGACGGCACAATCGTCACCGCAAACGAAATAGATGCATCTGAGCTATTCAGCAGCCGGGATCTGGAACAGTCAGCAGATCTGTCATTGGCGATCCCGCTCACATTGGAAAGCGGCCGTGACCTGACACTCAATGCTGAGGGGGTCTATCTGGTCAGTGGCAGTGGTGAGAATGTGACGATTGTCGTTGATGCTGCTGATGATGCCAAAGTCCAGATCGTCCTCGATGGCATCACAATCACAAATGATGATTCACCTGCCATTTACGTGAAAGCGGCCGACAAGGTCTTTGTCACAACCACAGACAGCCAGAATAGCCTGGAGGTTTCCGGGGCATTTGTGGCTGATGGGGAAACCAATCTGGACGCCATTATCTACTCGAAGTCTGATCTGACCCTGAATGGAACAGGGACGCTGGATCTTGTTTCTGCCACCGGCAATGGCATCTCTTCCAAAGATGATCTGGTGATCACAGGCGGCGTGTACACCATCACAACTGCGGCTGATGGTCTGGAAGCCAATGATGCCATCCTGATTTCGAATGGAACTCTCAACATTGAGTCCGGCAAGGATGCCCTGCATAGCGAAAACGCTGACGATGCCTCCCTGGGCTATATCGTGATTGAAAATGGCACGCTGAACATCTCCGCAACGGATGACGGGATCCGTGGCAACAGCTTCGTCCAGATCGATGGCGGTACGATTGAAATCGCCACGTGCAGGGAAGGGATCGAGGCCAACAACGTGATCATCAATGACGGCCAGATCACCATCAATTCCCAGGATGACGGCATCAACGCGACCCAAAAAGTCAGCGCAGAGGTCTCAATCGTGGTCAATGGCGGCACCATCAGCATCCGCATGGCCAGCGGTGACACCGATGCCTTCGATTCCAACGGCACGATCATCATCAATGGTGGCACGATTACAGTTGAAGCCCAGTCAGCCTTTGATTCCAACGGCATAGCGTCACTGAACGGCGGCACGGTTACGGTCAATGGCCAAGTCATCACACAGATTACCCAGACCGGGCCCGGCGGCCCCGGAGGACTTGGCGGTGGCGGTGGCGGACGAGTGAGACGGTGAGCTCTGAAAAACCTGGTGTTTGTCTGATCAGGTGCTTGTGATTTGATTTTACAGGTACCTGAACAGATCCCCGGCAGAGATGAAGGTGATGGGCAGCTCGGCACTGACGAGTAGCCTCAGCCATTCTGCCGCCCAGCGAAGCCCGGCTTCTTCCAACAGGAAGTGGCCGGGCAAAATCATGCCCTTGTTTTTCCCCAGCATGGCAGCATCACGGATGTACAATGGCAAGGTCCATTCGACGATTTCACCCGGGATGACCACGTCACAATCCCAAGATGCAATCACCTGATCATTCGTGCTCCAATTGGTGTCTTGATTGGGCAACAGATGGCCGACAAAACCAACCGTTGAAACCTTCGCATCGAGGTTGCCGATCAATCGGATTGTATCGATACCCAAAGCCTGCTTGATCTGTCTGGCCAAATCCCCCAGTGTCGTTTCAGGCAATTGCAATGGATACGAGAATTCCGGTGCATTCGACATCTGGATTGCTGCCGATGATAACATCGCACGTCCTTTGACTGCCAATGTCGGGGTGATATACGAGAATGTGGTCGATGATGGTGCGGATTGTCATAAAGGAGCCTCCGTTCCAGGGTTCATGTTTGCTGGAGTTTCCATTTTCCTTTTCCAGTTTACTTCATTTCCGCATCAAATCTCCATATCCATGAGCCATACTGCAATCGTAATCACGATAGGGAGGAGGAATTCCTAATGATGCGCTTTGGTTATGATGGCTGGAGGGATTTTGGTTGTGCCAATGGATTTTTTGGTTCATCCAATCTGATGGGCTGGATCGGAGGTGGTATAGCCATGATTATCGGTTTGATTTTACTGGTGGTTTTAATTGTGATCCTGTTGAACTGGGCTCGCAGTGGGCGGATTCAATCCGCTTCGCCAGGATTCGGCCTGCATGCAAACAGCGAGGCGTTGCGGATTCTCAACGAGCGTTACGCGCGCGGCGAAATCAGCGATGACGATTTTCGCCGCATGAAAAATGAACTTTTAAAGTAGGAGGTGTTTCGATGACAGGTTTATCACTGGCTCAATGCATTCGTGAATGTGGCCATGTTGGCCGGGAACTGGCAGCTTGCATCCAGATGATGCTCCAGATGTAACCAGATGTAACCAGCTGTAAGAGGTTGACTTGAAGTGAACTTAAAGGAGTAGACTAAATCTGAACATACGCAACAATCAGATGGGGGCTACTATGGAATACACGAATCTTGGCCAGACAGACATTTATGTTTCACGCTTGTGTGTGGGTTGCATGAGCTTTGGCGATCCGGTCAGCAATTTCCATGCCTGGACATTAAACGCGGATGAGAGTGAATCGCTGATCAAGCATGCACTGGATCTGGGGATCAATTTTTTTGATACGGCCAATACCTACTCTGCTGGTACCAGTGAAGAATACCTGGGCCGGGCGATTCGAAAGCATGTTGCCCGGGACCAGGTTGTCCTGGCAACCAAAGTCTATTTCAACGAAGGCAAGC
Organism: Eubacteriales bacterium; assembly: GCA_028684955.1. Lineage (GTDB taxonomy): Bacteria > Bacillota > Clostridia > Saccharofermentanales > UBA5734 > UBA5734. The sequence continues at coordinate 5,627 of JAQUEY010000094.1, read as the reverse complement.
TCTCGCGCCAGGCGATTCTGCGTGAGATCGATGGCTCTCTCCAGCGACTGGGTACGGATTATGTTGACCTTTACATCATTCACCGCTTTGACTATGAGACGCCGATCGAGGAAACGATGGAGACGCTCGATGGTCTGGTTAAGGCGGGCAAAGTCCGAGCTTTGGGCGCTTCGGCCATGTACGGCTACCAGTTTCACAACTTGCAGCTGGCGGCAGAGAAAAATGGCTGGACGAAATTTGTCGCGATGCAGAATCATTACAACTTGCTATATCGGGAAGACGAGCGGGAGCTGATCCCAATTTGCCGCGAACAGCAAGTCTCGCTCACGCCGTACAGTCCATTGGCTGCTGGCCGGCTCTCGCGTCTGGAGTGGCATGCCGACACCAAACGAAGTCAGACAGACAAAACAGCTGTCTCCAAATATGACAGTACCGAGGCGACAGACTCTGTCATCGTGAAACGCGTCTATGAACTGGCACAGAAGCATGAGGCAACCATGACTCAGATTGCGCTCGCCTGGCAGCTGGCCAAGGGCATCACGGCACCGATCATTGGTGCGACCCAAGCCAAGTATTTTGATGACGCGACTGGAGTTTTCAAAATCGCACTGAGTGCCGAAGAGATCGCCTATCTGGAAGAGCCTTATGTGCCACACAAGATCGTCGGGGCAATTTGAGACTCGACTGCAAGGATAAATCGGCTATACTGAGAGGGAATTTGCAATCCGATTGGAGTATTCGTCATCGTGAAAAATTTCCTGATTCGTTTCATCAGCCTGATCTGGGGTCTTTTCTTATTTGCGGTCGGCATCGTCCTGACCATGAAAGCCAACATCGGCTTCGCGCCCTGGGATGTGCTGCATAGTGGTCTGAGTGAACGAACAGGAATCTCTTTTGGCACCGTTTCGATCTTGATCGGCCTTTTGATCTGTGTCTTGGTTGTCCTGCTTGGTGAAAAACTGGGCCTTGGGACCCTGCTCAACATGGTGTTGATCGGATCCTTCATTGACATTTTGCTGAAAATGGACGTCGTTGCCACAGCCCAAGGCTTCTTGCCGGGACTGTTTGTGATCCTGCTGGGTCTTTTTGTCATAGCCTTTGGCTCATATTTCTACATCAAAGCAGGCTTTGGGGCTGGACCACGTGATTATCTGATGATAGTGCTCCGGCGTCGGACGAAGCTCTCGGTCGGCGTCAGCCGCGGTCTTGTCGAGGGCTCTGCTGTGCTATTGGGCTGGCTGTTGGGCGGCCCAGTCGGCGGCGGCACCGTGCTGGCTGCCTTTGGCATCAGCGTGTGTATTCAACTCGTCTTCAAGTGGATGAAATTCGAGCCGGCCGCAATCGAACATGAGACCTTGACGATGACTTGGCAGCGTTTGCGTAACTCCCTGGCGGGGTGAACTCAAGCCTGAGACATGAATTGATCGATGGCGGTGATGATTTCATCCGTGTGCCCATTCATTTTATGTCCGCCCTGTTCAAAGGTGACCAAGGTGCAATCGGGAAAGCGCTGACTTGCTTGCTCCATGTCCCTGTAACTGGCCAATGAATCGTCCTTGGCATGGAAGATGATCGTCGGGACTTGGAGCTTTTCGATCGGGTATGCTGCAAAATTGCGCGCCATATCCGGATTGGTGATGGTGGCATCAATGGCGATCCCTTGTTTGCGTTCTGCCAATGGCAGCATGCTGTGAATGGTGCTGGATTCAAATCCCATGGTCAATTCAAAGAGTGGACTCATCAACCACATCAGGTAATCCTGGCACAGAAACGCCGGAGGTCCTTGGTATTCGGAAAACTGGGCAGGTTTTTCGACGAGTGGCGGAGCTGAAGACATCAGAATCAGGCCTTTGGTGCGCTCCGGATAATCAAGGGCAAAGCGGATTGCACCTGTTCCGCCTGCTGAGGTAGCCAGCACATAGGTTTGCTGGATGCCAAGCTCATCCAAAAGCTCAGCGAATGCCTGGGCTTGGGCCCTGGGCGAGGGGTCCGCGGGGGCGTCACTGCCCGGATATCCGAAACGCGAAGGTGCAATGATCCGTTTGCCAAAAAGGCAACCAGCAGCTGTTTCGCAGGCTTGGTCATAACCGCCACAGATGCCATGGACGACCAGAACGGGCTCCCCGGCTCCCTGGTCAACGTAAGCCAGCTTGCCCTGACTCAGTGAGACGGTTTTAGCCTGCAATGACTCGCTTTTTTTCAGGGCTTGGTTCGTTGCATGCGTGCAAAGGATGGCCTGCACGGTCAGGTAAATGGCAATCAGCGCCACGGCTGTTAATGCGATCCATTTCATCTCAAATGTTCTCCATTTCTGAACTCACTGTCGGGGCACCTTCGCGGTTGCCATGTCTTGTGCCAAAGTCCATCACATGCTGATTCAAGAGCAAGATGGCTTCATTTTCTGTTTCTGGGTGCAAATCAACTTTGCTGAGCAAAAGAAAAATCGGCGAGTAAAACTGAAGGGCCATCAAGTTCGGATCTCCTGCAAGAAAGGCACCTGAGGCAATCATCTGGCTGAAAACTTGGACATGGTAATCCAACGCTGATTCGATGAACAAACTGCCGTATTGCTGTGCGATCGTCGAATTGCCGAATTGTTCGATCGTGAACAGGCGACGAATCCGTCCAACGATGGGATCTCTCAAATAGAAGATGAACATCTGCTCGACCATTTCAGCCATGGACTGCGATGACTGCCGGGAGAAAAAATTGGAAACGTCCTGCCTTCTGGCGTCCGGTACCTGCAAGACGGCATGCATCTGGTTGAGTCTGATTTCCATCTGGTCAATGATCTCTCCGAAAATCGCTTGTTTGCTCGGGAAGTGCTTATACAAGGAGCTATCCTTGATACCGACTGCCTGGGCAATTTCCTTGACGGTGACACCCTCGAAACCACGTTGCGAGAAGAGCGTCAGGGCTTCATCAATGATTCGTTCGCGCGTTGTCATGTGCTTCTTTTCATACCTCTTTTCATCCTTTGTTCAACAGTGAATAGAGTGGCTAGTGATTACTAGCTTTAAGATAGCAAGTGTTTGCTAGCCCGTCAAGTATTTTTTTGCAGGGTGAGGAAACAACATTAAATAAATTAGAAGAATAATATAATATTGACAATAGTGTATGACGCATAGTATATTTAAAACAAGAGGGGGGTGATGAGATGGACCACGATAGTGCTCTTTTTGAAAACCTGGTTTCAGAGCTCCGCCGCGGTACTTTGATCCTCAGTGTTCTGGCCCTGCTGCGAGAACCTCAGTATGGCTACTCACTCGTATCGGGATTGGAGTCACACGGGATTTCGATCGAGGCCGGCACGTTGTATCCGCTGCTGCGCCGCTTGGAGAAGCAGGGGCTTTTGGACAGCGAGTGGGATGTGGACCAGTCCCGGCCACGCCGCTATTACGTTTTGAATGACTCAGGCAAGAAGATTCTGGCTCTATTATCAGCCGAATGGCGGCGGATGACACAGGCCATTGAAGTAATGATCCAGACAGGAGGATAAAGGTTATGGAACTGATTGATCGATATGTCTATGCTGTTGTCAAACGTCTGCCTGCTGCCCAGAGAGGCGATATCGAGAAGGAACTGCGCAGCTTGATCGAGGACATGACTGCCGAGACGGTCGCTGCTGGCCAACCCGAAAAAACGGCCGTCGACACAGTCCTGCGCAAATTAGGCCATCCAGCCCTGCTGGCGGCCCAGTATCGTGGTGTCGAACAGCACCTGATTGGCCCTGGTCTGTATTATCTGTATGTCCTGGTGCTCAAGATCGTCCTGCTCGCCACCGGAGGCGGCCTTTTGATCGCGATGCTGGTCAGCTTCATTGTCAATGGTGGACAAGACCCATTGCAGACCATTCTGGAAACGATTGGCAGCCTGTTTTCCGGCTTGATCGGTGCCTTTGGCTGGGTGACTTTGATCTTTGCCGCCATTGAGCGTTACAGTCCGGAAAAAATCGATGTGGCGAAGGAAGAAGCTTTTGATCCAAAGGATTTACCGGAAATCCCGGAGAAAAAAGACCGCATCCATCCGTCTGATCCGATCGCCAGTATGGTTTTCATCCTGATCGCCATGGTCCTGGCCAGTTTTGTACCCCGCTTTGTTGGTTTGTACTGGACGGGGATGACAGATGGACAGTTGATCCCGCTGTTTCAAGAAACTGTCTACCGGACATTCTTGCCGTTCATTCTTGTGACCTTGGGCCTGGCTCTGGTCAAGGAGATTGCCAAGCTGGTCACTGGCCGCTGGACGATCTGGCTGACAGTCGGAGCTCTCCTGATCGATATTCCCGGACTGATTCTGACGATTGTGATGTTCAATCACCCCGGCTTATTTAATCCTGAGTTCTTTACCCAAGCATTTGCCTTGACAAAATCGAGTGATCCGCTGCTCTTGGGCTTAACGATGCCACTGTTCCTGAGCCGGGTTGTAATCGGACTGGCGGCCTTTGGATTTATTGTAGACTCAATTAAAACACTGGTGATGCTTATCAAAAAAGCAGTAACTGTCTGATTCGATAAGCTCAAGCGCAGGTTTCATCTGGGCACAGGCTTCAAATACGCGGATGAATTCAAGAAACTCGATTTGGCAGCGCTCAAACAAGACCTGTATACCCTGATGAATGAGACACAGGATTGGTGGCCGGCTGACTATGGTCATTATGGCCCCCTTTTTATCCGGATGGCCTGACACAGTGCCGGTACCTATCGCATGGGAGACGGTCGTGGTGGTGCCACAGATGGAACCCAACGCTTTCCACCCCTCAACAGCTGGCCAGACAATGTCAACCTCGACAAAGCGCGCCGCCTGCTCTGGCCGCTCAAGAAAAAATACGGAAACAAGATTTCCCTGGCGGACCTGATCGTGCTCGGTGGCAATGCAGCGATCGAACTGGCGATCCGGCATTCTGGCCAGACTGCTGTGGTACCTTTCAGTCCAGGCCGTACGGATGCGTCAATGGAATAAAGTGATAAATGCAGACCGGTTTGATTTTGTTTGAAAGTCTTATCGATAAAAAGAACAAATAGGGATTGCTGAAATTCAAGAAATCTGCAATGATTGGTAAGGACGATTCCCTCGAAACAAATCCTGAATGGATTTGCATATCAAAAAATCTGGAGGACTAGAAACATGGCAGACAACAAAACGTATGACAACCTGATGGCGGCTTTTGCTGGCGAATCCCAGGCCAACCGCAAGTATCTGGCTTACTCCAAGCAAGCAGAAAAAGATGGCAACCTCAATGCCGCCAAACTCTTCAAGGCAGCTTCTGATGCCGAGACCCTGCATGCGCTGAAGCACTTTGAAGTTGCCGGCAAGATCGGCACGACTGCCGACAACCTCAAGGACGCCGTTGCAGGTGAAACCTACGAATACAAGGATATGTACCCTGATTTTATCAAAGTTGCTGAAGAAGAAGGCAACAAAGCGGCCCTGCTTACCTTCAACTATGCAATGAAAGCCGAAGAAGTCCATGCTCGCCTGTACCAGGAAGCATTCGACACCCTCGATCAGGCAGAAGAAGTCTTCTACTATCTTTGCCCCATCTGCGGCAACATTGAAAAAGTCCGCCCCGGCAAATGCAGCATCTGCGGCGTTCCCGGCGAAAAGTTCATCCAGTACTGATTGAA
>JAQUEY010000009.1 GCA_028684955.1 Eubacteriales bacterium | reverse complement strand
TTGCAATCGCCCTCGATGGGCCGGCTGGAGCTGGCAAAAGCACCATCGCCCGTCGCGTCGCCGAATCCCTCGGCATCTTGTATCTGGATACCGGTGCCATGTACCGGGCGATCGGCATCAAGGCCCTAGCCCAGAACCTGTCCCTCAAGGATGAGGCTGCGGTTGGCGCTATGCTTGAATCGACCGACTTGGATATCCGGTTCGCGGACGGGGCCCAGGAGGTCTGGCTCGATGGCATCGATGTCAGTGAAGCGATCCGCACACCAGAAGCTTCCCGGGCAGCCTCGGATGTCAGCACTCTGCCGGTGGTCCGGCGAGCACTGGTGGATTTGCAGCGTAAAATCGCCAGCCGCCAGAGCTTGATCATGGACGGCCGTGACATCGGTACCCATGTCCTGCCAGATGCTGCGCACAAATTTTTCCTGACCGCCAGCGTCCAAGAGAGAGCCCATCGCCGGTTGCTCGACCTGCAAAACCGTGGCAATACGACCGCCACATTGGATGACGTTCAGGCCGACATCGAATACCGCGACCGCCAGGATTCCGAGCGCGCTTTTGCCCCTTTGCGCCAGGCTGAGGATGCGATCCTGGTCGATACCACCGACATGACCATCGAAGAAGTGGTCCAGACGATTCTCGACTTGATCGATTCCAGGCAAAACTCTGCCAAAGGATGAACCATGACCGAACCTGACAAAGCTGCCCAGCCTCAAAAGGCTGCCATTGCCAATAAAGACCTGCACACTTTGATCCACGGACATCGCGTGCTCCGGATGATGGCCAAAGCCGTAGCCCATTTCCTGACTGTCTTTTTATTCCGGGTCCAGTTTGAGGGCCTTGAACATCTACCAGAACACGGTCCGGTCCTTCTGGCTGCCAATCACACCAGCCTCTGGGACATTCCGGCCATCCACATGCGTCTCAAACCCTGGATTTACTGGGTCTCAAAAAAAGAATTGTTCCAGGCTCCAGTGGTTGGTTCTTTTTTCAACCACATGGGCTGCATCCCGGTCGACCGGCACAAGGTGGACCTGCATGCCGCACGTGGTATTTTTGGCGCCTTGGATGCCGGCAAGATTGTGGCGATTTTCCCCCAGGCGACACGGGTTGCCCCGGAGCGGGTCCTGGAGCATTTGCCCCGTACCGGAATCGCTCATTTTGCGATCAAGACTGGTGTGCCGATTGTGCCTGTCCTGATTGATGGCGACTTCAAGCTCTGGCATAGAAACCGGATCGTCTTCGGACCGTCCTTCAAGCTTGCTGCCAATCCTCGCCAGCGTTATAGCCATGCGGACTTGATGACCTTCACCATCGAGATCATGCAGAAAATCTATGACCTGAAAGGCTTTGACTACCATCTGAGTGACCAGGCCCTGTTGTCCGACCATCTGGTCCGCCAGCCAGACGGCACATTGGCCATGCAGACTGCTGCCGAGCAGGACGCTTGGAAGTTGCTCCAGAAATTGGGCCGGTAAAGGATTCGCCGTGGATATTGAACTTGCTCAAACCGCTGGATTTTGCTTTGGCGTCAAGAAGGCGGTAGACACCGCCTATCAACTGGCACAAGAGCCGCTGGACCCGCAACATCCCGTCTACATGCTCGGTGAACTGATCCACAACAAGACGGTGACCGGCGAACTGGCTGCACTGGGTCTGCTGCATGCCGAAACAATTGATGACATTCCGGCTGGCGTCCGAGTCCTGATCCGGGCCCACGGAGTCCCTCCCCAGACACTTGAGAGCCTCAAGGCCCGCCAGTGTGAAATTATCGACAGCACCTGCCCTTACGTCCAGAAAATCCATCGCCTGGCCAGGACAGCCAGCCAGGAGAACCGCCAGATCTTGATTGCTGGCAATCCCGGCCATCCGGAAGTGGTCGGCATCATGGGTGAATGCAACCCTCCCGCCATCCTTCTGCACAACCAGGAAGACGCAAACGCCCTGGTGCCTGACGACAAAGCCTATGCACTGGTTGCCCAGACGACTTTTTCCTATCGTGAATACCAGGCCATCCAGGCCATCCTGAAAAATAAAATTGCAAACCTGCAAATATTTGATACAATATGTAGTACTACTGAAATCAGGCAAAAAGAAGCGCAGGACATCGCAGCCAGGTCTGACATGATGCTCGTCATCGGCAGCCGCGGCAGTTCCAACACCATGAAGCTCTTTGACGTTTGCCAGGATCAGTGTGGTGAGACGCATCTGGTCGAGACCCCGCAAGAGGTTCGTCCGATCCTTGCCGGCAGGGAGTTATCCTCCCTGAAGGTTGGCGTGGTTGCAGGTGCTTCGACACCGGAACGTATTATCAGGGAGGTTATCCAGGAGATGACAGAACAAGAGGCTTTGACAAACCAGCAGGAACAAGGTGACGTGAGCTTCACGGACTTTATCGACAACATTCCGCAGATCCGGCGGGGTGCAACGGTCAAGGGCGTCATCGTACGCTATGACAGTGAATATGTCTACGTCGATGTCCGTGACAAGTCCGAGGGCAAGATCCCGCGTCATGAGTTCGATGCTGACCCCGATTTCGACCTGGATCAGGCTGTGGCCAATCACACCGAAATTGATGTCTATGTGCGCAATATCCGCAACACGGAGATGAGCAAGGAAATTGTCCTTTCCAAGGCTCGTGTCGACTTTGGCAAATACAAGGCTCTGATCGAGGATGCTTTCGAGAACAAGACACCCATCCAGGTCAAGGTGATCAATGTCGTCAAGGACGGCGTGATAGCGACCTATGGCGGTGTTGACATCTATATTCACCGCACCCAGCTTGAGATGAACATGGTCAATGACCTCGATCCCTATCGCGGCCAGACCCTGGACATCCTGGTCACCCAGTATGACCCTGACAAAAAACGCCTGCGCGTCTCCGGCTCCCGCCGGGCCCTGCTCGCGACCGCCCGCAAGGAAAAGGCCGACGAGGTCTGGGATTCCATCGAGCCCGGCAAGGAATACGACGGCGTCGTCCGCAGCCTGACCACCTTTGGTGCTTTTGTTGATATTGGCGGCGTCGATGGCCTGGTCCATGTGTCCGAGCTGTCCTGGAACCGCATCCACCATCCGTCTGAGGTGGTCAGTGTCGGTGATCCGATCCACGTCTACGTCAAGGACTTCGACCGTGAGAAGAAGCGCATCTCACTTGGTTACAAGCGTGTGACTGATGATCCGTACCATGATGTAGAAGGCCAGTTCCCGGTCGGCACCATTGTCCATGGCCGCGTGGCCCGCATGTTCCAGTTTGGCGCCTTCATCGAGCTCGCTCCCGGTGTCGATGCCCTCTGCCATATCTCCCAGATTTCCGATGTCCGGCTCAATCGTCCGGAGGAAGTCCTGCGTGAAGGCATGGAAGTGGACGCCCGCGTACTCGAGGTTTCCAACGAGAAACGTCGCATCAGCATCTCCATCAAGGACGTCGAACCGATCAATCCCATGCATGAGGACGAGATGGTTCATGAAGACGTCGAGATGGTTCATGAAGACGTCGAGATGGTTCATGAAGACGTCGAAATGGTCCATGAGGATGTCGAGCTGACCCACGAGGACACCCCTGAAACCGAAGCCTGAGATCCGAAAGTCACCCTTATTCCTTAGAATCCAGAGGCTGCCCTGACCGGGCAGCCTTTTTTAAACTGGCAGCTGGATGATTGTCTGGCAGAAAAGGAATGATGCAAGCCATGCCTACGGCCAACGAGATGTCTGATCAGATTCTTAAGACCGGCGAACACCCAATGTCCCCCCGCGAACGCCAGCTGGCGTTTGATCCCATTACAGCACTGGTCATCCGCTATTCAGTGCCGGCGATCATTGGCATGCTGGTCAATGCCCTCTACAACGTAGTCGACCGCTTCTGGATCGGCCAGCTGCACAATACGGCAGCGCTGTCCGGAATTGGCCTGACCTTGCCGATGTTTAATCTCGTCCTGGGGTTCATGCAACTGGTAGGGGTAGGAGCGACCGCGTCGATTTCATTGAAGCTGGGGGCCAAGCGGCATGCTGAGGCCGAACAGGTCCTGGCCAATGCCCTGACTTTGTGCATCCTGATTGGCAGTGCCATCATGGTCATCGGCTTGATCTGGCTTGATCCAATCCTGGCTTTGCTTGGAGGCAGTCCGGCGACGATGCCCTATGCCCGGGACTACTTGCAGATCATTTTGCTGGGCAATGTCTTCAACACAATCGGATTTGCCTTGAACCATACCATCCGCGGTGCTGGCAATCCGCGCCGCTCAGCTTCGACCCAGCTCCTGGGTGCATCTTTGAATATGGTTCTGGATCCGCTGTTCATTCTGGGCTTTGGCTGGGGTGTCCGCGGAGCCGCCTGGGCGACCATCATCAGCCAATTCATCTCCATGGTCTGGGTGCTTTCCTATTTTGTCGGTCAGCGCAGCCACTTGCAGCTGAAGCCAGAACAGATGATGCTCCAGGGCAAGGCCGTCAGCCAGATCCTATCGATCGGTGTGGCACCTTTTGCCATGCAGGTCTCCATGAGCCTGGTCACCGTCCTGGCCAATCGCATGCTCAAGATCTATGGTGGAGATGAGGGGATTGCCGTCATGACCATCGTGGCCAGCATGACCATTCTCTTTCTGATGCCCCTGTTTGGCATCAATCAAGGGATTCAACCCATTCTGGGCTACAATTACGGTGCAAAAAACTACCAGCGTGTCGAGGCAACCTGGCGCGTGGGCGTGGCCATGGCGACCGGGATCGTTGTACTGGGCTTTGTCCTGATCCAGCTTTTCCCTCAGGCCATCATCCGGCTCTTCAGCACCGATCCGATTATCCTGGACATGGGCAGCCAGGCCCTCAGAACATACTTGATGGTCCTACCGTTTCTTGGCTTCCAGATGATCAGCACCATCTATTTCCAGAGCATCGGTCACGCAAGGACGGCGATGCTAGCCAGTCTGATGCGCCAGGTCATTTTCCTGGTCCCGCTGTATCTGGTCTTGCCCCGTTTGATGGGCCTTCCCGGTGTCTGGCTGGCGAGCCCGATTGCCGACGGTTTGTCAGTTGTGGTTACGGGTATATTGATCGCGCGGGAAATGGGGCGTTTGCGCCAGTTGGGGAGACAACAAGCCTTGGACACGGCCACCACGTGATGCGAGACTTGTCAGTCGTGGTTATTCAGACGCTGCCAATGGCGGAATCAGCATTTTGCCAGCCGACCGGCCGGCTTCGAAATCGGCTAGCTCCCGGCGCAGGATCTTTTTATGACTTTTGACGGTGAAAACCGAATCATCCCGGCTGGGAAACCAAGGATCATGAAAACCGCGGTTTCGCAGGAATAGAGCCTGGACGTTCAGCCAGCCAGCTCGCGCAGCGCTTCACGATAGATAGCAGCCGAAGCCAGCAATTTTTCGATGGTGATGAATTCGTCGACCTGGTGGCAGACGTCCGGTTCGCCCGGGAACGAAGGGCCGAAGGCGACGATGTTGGGCATGGCGCGGGCGTAGGTCCCGCCGCCAATGGCAACAGGGGCGGCGGATGCACCTGTCAGGCGGTTATAGACGTTCATCAGGGTCTTGACCAGAGGCCGCTCAGGATCCCCAGCAAGAGGAGCCGTGTGACTGACCAGCTCCACGGTAGCATGAAAAGGTGAAACAGCTGCCGACATCTGGTTCAGGATTGTCTCCACTTGCCAGCTGGCCGGATAGCGGATGTCCAGGATCAGGAGGCCCTGTTCCTGGTCCAGCTTGAGCATGCCCGGGTTCAACGTCAATGGTCCTGAGCTATCCTGACCGGCGATTCCCAATGCTTTTCCGGTCCAGTCGTCGGCCAGCAAGGCCTGGTAGAGTTTGACCATCGGATGGGCGCCAGGCCTTTGGGCTGCTGCAGCCATCGCAACGCCAATGGCATTGTGGCCTTCCCAGGGCAGGCTGGCATGGGCTGCCTTGCCGGTATAGGTTTCGGTTGAGCTGTGATCGTGCTCATCCTGCCAGGTCAAATCGCAGCGAGCTGGAACCATGTTGGCCCTCTGGCCAGCCACCGCAGCCACCAGTTTCTGACCTTGTCCATCCAGCTTGGCAAATGGTTGTTCCAGCTGGCTTTTGAGCAGGATTTTGACATGGGCGATGCCCTTTTCGGCATAAATGACCGGGAAATTGGCATCCGGGGTGAAGCCCGCAGCGGGTAGTTCAGCCACTTTGGTGTAATGGCGCATGCATTCACTGCCACTTTCCTCGTCCAGTCCAGCAATCAGTCGGATCCGGCCTCGGGGCGTGAAACCATCGTCCTTGAGCGCTTTCATGGCATACAGGGCGGAGACCAGAGGTCCTTTGTCATCGGCTGTCCCGCGGGCAATGATCCGGTCTTCACTGACTACAGGCGTGAAGGGATCATGGGACCAGCCGTCGATGGCTGGTACAACATCCAGATGGCCCAGCACGGCCGTGATCGGACCCTCGCTGCCCCAGTCCAGATAACCACAATATCCGTCCAGGTCGACCGGCGTGAAACCAAGTTCAGCGCCCAGCGCAAGGAACGCATCCAGGGATCTTTTCGTTTCCAGTCCAAAGGGCGCACCCGTTTCAGGGCGCCCCTTGACACTCGGAATCGCACACAGTGTCACGGTCGCCTCGACCATGGCATCGCGATAGGCAGCCATGGACTGGGCGATGGACTGCTTATCCATTTGATTGTTCCTCGGTGCCTGCAGTTTTAGTGGCCGGTTCACTTTCAATGGTTGTGTCCTGGTCATCGACCTCACCCTGTGTAACCTCCTGAATCAGCTCGCCAGCAGATGCTTCTGCTGAGGATTCAACCGATTCGCTGGTGTGAGTGAAATCGACTGTTTCACGATCCTGGCATTCCGGATGCAGCGCACAAAAAAGGCCATGCAGGAGTCCCTGCTTGTCGGCCTGCTCACCGCAGATGGCACAAGAATCCGTTGGCAGTTCAAACTGGCTGAGCATCCCCGACAATTGAGCCAAGAACCACTCGATCTGTTCGGCCGTACGGGCACGCCAGGATTCCTGCAGCCGGACGCAGAGGAAATTGTCCGCCAGCTCGAAATTTCTCAGTTTCAGCTGACGGGTGTTCTCTGCAAGCCAATTCTGCAGAGCAGACAGGTTGTCCCCTGTGATTCCAGCCACCGAGACGAAGACGGCCTTGAAGCCCTTGCCCTCCATGACGGTGAACCGATAACCATTATAAAGGCCGTAGATGCTGTCCTCTGCTTCCAAGGTTTGCCAATTCTGCTGCTGGGCCAATTTTGAAAGTTGTGTCGAAATCATGGGGTGCTCCTTTTATGATGCAAATTCAGGATGGTTCAGTTTTGTCATATTATACCGCGGGGCGGGAGCTTAGGCTATTTCACTTTGCAAGAGTCCTGTTCAGCGCCCCCTTGCATGTGGCATCGCTTCATGCTAAAATTTCACAGGCTCAAAAAACGCACATGGGACTTGCCCCTGTTGCTGGATCGAAATGGATCTGGTTGGCAGCCCATGGTGGAAAAAACAGGAGGAACCTTATCATGGCCGTTATTTCAATGAAGCAACTGCTCGAAGCCGGTGTCCATTTTGGTCACCAGACCCGCCGCTGGAATCCGAAGATGGCTGAGTACATCTACACGGAGCGCAATGGCATCTACATCATCGACCTGCAGAAGACCGTCCGCAAGGCTGACGAAGCTTACATGTTCATTCGCCAAGTCTCGATGAGCGGCGGTAACGTGCTCTTCGTCGGCACCAAAAAGCAGGCCCAGGATTCGATCCGCGAAGAAGCAGAGCGTTGCGGCATGTTTTTCATCAACAACCGCTGGCTCGGCGGCACACTGACCAACTACACCACCATCAAGAAGCGCATCAATCGCCTGGCTGAGCTGACCAATATGCAGGACAATGGCACCTTCGACGTCCTGCCGAAAAAAGAAGTCGCCAAGCTCAAGCTCGAGATGGAAAAGCTGGAGAAAAACCTCGGTGGCATCAAGACCATGCCTGGTCTGCCTGCCTGCATGTTTGTCGTTGACCCCAAGAAAGAACACATCGCCGTCATGGAAGCCCGCCGCCTGGGAATCCCGATCGTCGGTATCGTTGACACCAACTGCGATCCGGAAGAAGTTGACTATGTCATCCCGGGTAACGATGATGCCATCCGCGCGGTCAAGCTGATCGCCGGCCGCATGGCTGATGCCGTCATCGAAGGCCGCCAGGGCGAGCAGCTCGCCGCTGAGCAAGCTGAAGTCACCGCTGACGAAACCGCCAAGATCGAAGAATAATCACACGCTTAGAATAGGGAGGAACCCCCCATGGCTATCACAACTGACATGATCAAGACCCTGCGCGAAAAGACTGGTTCCGGCATGATGGACTGCAAAAAGGCCCTGACCGAAACCAATGGCGACATGGATAAGGCAGTCGCCTGGCTGCGTGAAAAGGGCATCGCCTCTGCTGACAAGAAGGCTTCCCGCGTCGCTGCCGAAGGCATCGTCGATGCTTATATCCACGCAGAAGGCCGCATTGGCGTCCTGATCGAGGTCAACATCGAAACCGACTTCGCAGCCAAAAACGAAGAATTCCGCCGCATGGTCCGTGACCTCGGCATGCAAGTTGCCGCGATGAATCCCCGCTGGGTTTCCAAAGAAGAAGTCCCGGCTGAGGAACTCGAAAAAGAGAAGACCATCATCCGCAACAAAGCACTCAATGAAGGCAAGCCTGAAAAGATTCTCGACCGTATCGTCGAAGGCAGCCTGAACAAGTTCTACGAAGAGAACTGCCTGCTGGAAATGGCCTACGTCAAGGATGATTCCAAGAAGATCTCCCAGCTGGTCAAGGAAATGATCGCCAAGATCGGCGAAAACATCACGGTCCGCCGTTTTGTCCGCTTCGAACTGGGTGAAGGCATCCAGAAAAAAGAAGAGAACTTTGCTGATGAGGTCATGAAACAGATCAAGTAAGATCGTCACCGATCGAAAAACGAGGGACATGCCGAGCATGTCCCTTTTTTCACACAAAGGAGGCGTCCCATGTCTGCAATCTACAAACGAATCCTGCTCAAAGTTAGTGGTGAATCTCTCGCTGGTGGCAAGGGGATGGGCTTGGACAACGATACCTTGCATCGTCTGGGCAAGACCATCCGCGACCTGATGGGCCTGGGCGTCCAGGTCGGCATTGTCGTCGGCGGCGGTAACTTCTGGCGCGGTCGCACCAGCGAAGGCATGGACCGGGTCACAGCGGACCACATGGGCATGCTGGCCACAGCGATGAACTCGCTGGCCTTGTCGGACGCCCTGGAACAAGCGGGTGCTGTCACCCGGGTGATCAGTGCCATCGAAATGCGCCAGTTTGCTGAGCCGTATATCCGTAAAAGGGCTGTCCGCCACCTCGAGAAGGGCCGTGTGGTCATTTTTGCCTGTGGCACAGGCAACCCGTTTTTCTCGACCGACACCGCAGCTGCCTTGCGTGCGACAGAAATTGACGCCGACATCATTTTCAAGGCAACCAATGTCGATGGTGTCTACGACAAAGATCCCCGGAAACATGCCGACGCCGTCCGCTATGAGACTGTGACGCACGATGAAGTCCTGCGCCTGAACCTGGGTGTGATGGATGCCACCGCTGCAGCTCTGTGCCGCGACAACCACGTCTCAATCGCTGTTTTCTCGATTGAAGAACCAGAAAACATCCTGCGCCTGGCCCGGGGGGAAAAAGTCGGAACAATCGTCGGCTGAATTGCACCAGTCCCCTGCGTTAGGCTATAATGGTCCTGATTATTCACGGAGGTGACTTCTATGTCGCAGATTGTTTTAAATAAAGAATCCTACCAGCCTTATGAGGATCATATGAAAAAGACCCTCCACGTTTTGACGGAGGAGTTCAACACGATCCGGGCAGGCCGGGCCAACCCCAAAGTCCTGGACCGGATCTCGATTGATTATTATGGCGTACAGACTCCGATCCACCAGGTCGCCAACATCCAGGTGCCAGAGCCACGCATGATCACGATCACCCCCTGGGATCCCACTTCGCTCAAGGCGATCGAAAAATCGATCCAGGCGTCCGATCTGGGACTCAATCCCAGCAACGACGGCAAGTCCTTGCGCCTTGTTTTCCCGCCGTTGACGGAGGAGCGCCGCAAGGAGCTCGTCAAGCAGGTCAACAAATACGCCGAGGAAGCCAAGGTCGCTATCCGCAACATCCGTCGCGATGGCATCGACAAGTTCCGCCACCACCTCAAGAACAAGGAATTGACTGAGGATGGCATGGCTGAGGTTGAGACCAGTCTGCAGAAACTGACAGACAAGTACATTGCGGAAATCGACAAGGCTGTGACCGCCAAGGACAAGGACTTGATGGAGGTCTGAGACCTCTTGTGGTCCAGCCCGCCTGCCGCCAACCGGGTGCTCGAACACCCGGTTTGTTGTTTGAAAGGATTTCCATGCGGTTCTCCTGGTCTACACTGGCATCACTGCTGCCTGTGCGCATACGAAAAAAAGACCTGCCAGTGGCAAGCCCGGACAAAGCTTCCCTCAAGATTCCCCGCCATCTGGCTGTGATCATGGACGGCAATGGCCGCTGGGCCCAACAGCGAGGCTTGCCCCGTCAGGCGGGACACCGGGCCGGTGCCGAAAATCTCAAGGCATTGTGCCGCATGTGCGGCCGGCGTGGCATCCAATTCCTGACGGTCTATGCGTTTTCGACTGAAAATTGGAACCGTCCGGATGACGAAGTCCATGCTTTGATGAATTTATTCGTCGAGTTCTTTCGCCGCTATGACGCAGAACTGGCTGCAGAGGGGATCCGGGTTCGTTTTTCGGGCGATCTGGCGGCTTTGCCGGAACATATCCAGACCATTATTGCCGAAAATGAGACGCATTCGGCTGGCCGGGACAAGATGCAGCTGATTGTGGCCATCAATTATGGAGGCCGGCGCGAGATCGTCCAAGCCTGCCGACAGCTGGCTCACCTATCGGCTGCCGGCCATTTGAACCCTGCCGAAATCGAAGAAGCAGATATCCAGCGGGCACTCTATCTGCCTGATATCCCCGATCCGGACCTGATCATCCGGCCGAGCGGGGAGATGCGCTTGTCCAATTTCCTGCTCTGGCAATGCGCCTATGCTGAGTTCTGGTTTTCGGATGTCTTGTGGCCGGATTTTTCCGAAGAACATCTGGACCAGG
Source organism: Eubacteriales bacterium (assembly GCA_028684955.1). Taxonomy (GTDB): domain Bacteria; phylum Bacillota; class Clostridia; order Saccharofermentanales; family UBA5734; genus UBA5734. The sequence continues at coordinate 23,434 of JAQUEY010000009.1, read as the reverse complement.
CTCTGCTCGCATACACAGAACGGGATCGCCGCTTTGGAGGGGTTAAACCAAAATGAACCAGCGGATCATCACTGGAACCTTGTTTGCCCTGACTGTCGCTGCTTTTGTCATCCCAGGATACTGGTTTCCTGGGATTCCCTTGCTGATGCTGGTTCTGGTGGTTTGCCTGGCCCGGACGGAACTCGATCAGGCGCTTGCGGTCCGCCAGCTTGGTCTGCCTTCTGTGCTGAGCCGGATCGGGGCACTCTTGTTTCTGTTGCCGCTCCTCGTGCTGCTGCCCCAGGTCCAGGAAAGCGTGGCCCAGATCAGGCTGGGCCAGACGTGGCTGGGCCTCTTGCTTCTGATGACTGGCCAGATCGCCTGGACTGCAGTCATGGCTTTGACTCTCTTGATTCTCCACGGTCCCCAGGCCATGCCGCGAATCGTTGCCACAGCAACTGCTACGACCTATCTGGCTTTTCCTTTCGGCACCGCTGTGATCATTCTGATGACTCTCGAGCAAGGCTGGCTGTGGCTGGTTGTCGCCCTTGTCACCCCCTGGCTTTCCGACGTGCTGGCCTATTTCACGGGTTATTTTTTCGGCCGGCACAAGATCGTCCCCCAGATCAGCCCGAAAAAGACCATTGAGGGCAGCCTGGGTGGCCTGATCGGTGGCATGGCCGCACTGGCCCTGGCGTTGCCTCTGATCGCCAGATTCCCTTATGCTGTTTTTTTCCAGTCCCCAGCCCACTGGCTGGCAATAGTGGCCGGAGGCATCGTCCTGAGCATGGCTTCCCAGCTGGGAGACTGGCTGGCTTCAGGCATCAAACGCTGGTGTGATGTCAAGGATTTCGGGGCTTATTTGCCCGGACATGGCGGCACGTTGGATCGCTTTGACAGTGTGTTGTTTACATTGCCATTTACCCTGCTGCTGGCCATCTGGGGCCAGATCGCTGGTTATTGAATACCCAGGAGTTTTCTTATGACCCAATCCATTTCCCTTTTAGGTTCCACTGGTTCGATCGGGACCCAGACCCTCGAGGTCTGTCGCCATCTCGGGATCAGGGTTGCTGCCCTGACCTGTGGGCGCCGGCTCGACACCCTGGAGCGCCAGATCCGGGAATTTCTGCCGGACCTGGTCTCTGTTGCCCGTGAAGAAGACGCCCTGGATCTGAAAAATCGCCTGGCCGGGGAGTTCCCCCGGCTGGAAATCCTCCATGGCCGCGATGGCAACCTGGCCGCTGCGACCCTTTCAGGCGTCACAACTGTCGTGGCCGCCATGGTCGGTGTCGCCGGGCTTGAACCTGTGCTGGCAGCTGTCCGGGCGGGCAAGACGATCGCCCTGGCTAACAAGGAAACCCTGGTTGCCGGTGGTGCCCTGGTCATGCCACTGCTTCCGAAAACGGGTGCCCGGCTTTATCCGGTCGACAGTGAACATTCAGCAATCTGGCAATGCCTGGCAGGTGCCCCGGCTGGATCATTGTCCCGGATTTTCCTCACTGCCAGCGGCGGCCCATTCCGCGGCAAAACCCGCGCCGACCTGGCCGCTGTCACCGTTGAACAAGCGCTCCGCCATCCCACGTGGGCCATGGGTGGCAAGATCACGATCGATTCAGCTACCCTGATGAACAAAGGCCTGGAGGTCATCGAAGCAGCCTGGCTCTTTGACTGTCCAGTGGACCAGATTGAAGTCGTCGTCCACCCTCAGAGCATCATCCACTCCATGGTTGAGCTCAACGATGGATCTGTCCTGGCCCAGCTGGGTTTTCCCGACATGAAACTGCCCATCCAGCTGGCTCTGACCTGGCCAGAGCGCCAGGTGAGCCTGGAACCCCGCTACAATCCGTTTGACCCGCGTACCACCAGCTTGACCTTTTCGCCACCGGACACGGACACGTTCCGTCTCCTTGAGCTTGCCTACATCGCGGCCCGCACAGGCGGCACCCTGCCGGCCGTTCTCAATACTGCCAACGAGGCTGCTGTTGAATTGTTCTTGTCCGGCCGGATCGGATTCCTGGATATTGCTGCCCGGGTCGAGGCCTGTCTGGAGCAACACGAACGCTCCGGCTGGCAACGTGAATTTGACTTTGCCGCGATCATGGAGCTGGATCACTGGGCCCGCCAGCAGATCTTCTCCGGCATTTAAACAAAGGAGCAACACAAATGGGAATTTTTGCAGGCATCGTCCTTTTAAGCATCTTAATGATCGTCCACGAGCTGGGCCATTTTCTGACAGGCCTCAAACTGGGTTTCAGGATCCTGGAATTTTCCTTGTTCATGGGTCCGGTGCTTTATTCACGTGAACACAACGGGATCCGCTACAGCATCAAACTGTTGCCCATCGGTGCCTCGGTCCGCTTTGCCGGCGAGGAAGAGGAGGAGATGAACGGGTTTGATCCCCGGGATCCAGGGCTCTTTTTCAACCGGCCGCGCTGGGCCCGGGCCATTGTCATCGGCACCGGCCCGGCTGTCAACCTGATCTCCGGTGTCTTGGCTTTCCTGATCTTGTTCGCTTCTTTTGGCTATACCATCCCGGTCATCCAGGATACCTACCAGGACACATTGGCCCAGTCGGCTGGTCTTGTTGCCGGTGACCGGATCATCTCGGCCAATGGCCAGGCTGTCCGGACGACATTGGACTATACAGCGGTGGATCTGTTCACACCAGACGGTGAAGCGATTGAACTGGTGGTCGAGCGTGAAGGCCAAGGCCAGCGCACAGTTCTCCTGCAGCCAATCACGACCGAGCGTTACCGGCTCGGGGTGACGATTGAACCTGAACTCAGCGGCGACGGCGCGATCATTGCCGAGGTGGATGCTGATTCCAATCAAGGCCAGCCTGCCCTGGCTGTTGGTGACGTCCTGCTGGCTGTCAATGATATCCCTTACAGCGACACAGAAGGTTTCAGGGACGCGGTCCAAGTCAGTGCCGGCCAGCCGCTGTCAGTTGAAATCCTGCGTGATGGCCAGCCCCAGACGGTTTCCATGGTGGCCATCCAATCCCAGGTCAGCCTGCCGCGGGGCGTCTGGTTTGCGACCAGTCGCGAGTTTGTACCTGCCATCGGCCAGTCCTTCCAATGGTCCTGGTCGATCGTTAAAGTGACGGTTAAAAGCATCGGGGCCATATTCACGGGTGAAGCCAAGGCCGAGGATACCTTGTCCGGTCCGATCGGCGTTGTTTCCATGGTGAGCAACGTTGTAGAAAATGAGCAGCCGATTCGCGACAAGATCTATCAGCTGTTGTGGCTCTTTGCCCTGATTTCAGTCAGCCTGGGCTTTATGAATCTCCTGCCGATTCCGCCGCTGGATGGCCATCACCTGGTTTTGATCGGGGTCGAAGCGATCCGGCGCAAACGGCTCGAGCCGCAGCTTCAGACCATCATCGGCATGGTCGGACTCGGCCTGATCGTTTTCCTCGGTCTGGCGGGCTTGTTCTTTGACATCATGCGACTGGTGGGAGGCTGACCATGTTTGAACGTATAATCACGCGCCCGGTGCACGTCGGGGATCTGACCATTGGCGGCGGAGCCCAGATCGTGATCCAGTCAATGAACAATACGGACACTCGCGATGTCCAGGCGACGCTGCGCCAGATTGATGAGCTCGCTGAGGCGGGTTGTGACCTGACCCGGGTGGCTATTCCCGACCAGGAAGCGGCTGATGCCCTGGCCCGGATCCGCCCCCAGTCAGCCTTGCCGATTGTCGCTGACATTCATTTTGATTACCGCTTGGCCTTGGCCGCGCTGGCTGCCGGGGCAGACAAGATCCGGATCAATCCCGGCAATATCGGCGGATCGGACAAGGTGCGCAAGGTGGCGGCTGCAGCCCGTGAGCGCAGTGTACCGATCCGCGTCGGGGTCAATTCCGGTTCTCTCAGCCGTGAAATCGTCGATCGCTTTGGCGGCGTCAATGCCGAGTCCATGGTTGCTTCAGCCTTGGAATCAGTCGCCCTGCTCGAACAGTGGGATTTCAACGACATTGTCATCTCGATCAAGGCCTCAGATCCTGCCTTGACGATCCAGACGTACCGCCTGCTTGCAAAAAAAACCCAGTACCCCCTCCATCTTGGTGTGACTGAAGCCGGCACCCGCAATGAAGGCGCCATCCGATCTGCGATCGGGATCGGCACCTTGCTCGCCGAGGGCATCGGTGATACGCTCAGGGTTTCCCTGACTGCTGACCCGGTCGATGAAATTGCTGCTGCCTACAGCATCCTCAAGGCGCTTGGACTGAGAAGCCACGGCCCGCAGCTGATCAGCTGCCCGACCTGTGGCCGGACCAGTGTGGACCTGATCCGGATCGCTGCCGAAGTCGAAGAACGTCTCAAATCCATCAAGGCCCCGATCAAGGTCGCTGTCATGGGCTGTGCCGTCAATGGCCCGGGTGAGGCGCGCCATGCCGATGTTGGCCTGGCCGGAGGCAAAGGGGAGTTTTTGCTTTTTTCCCATGGTGAGATCATCCGCAAAGTGCCCGAGGAACAAGCGATCGAGGCCTTGATGGCTGAAATCGCCCGGATCACCGAGGCCTGAACGATGCAATCCAGCCTGTATGATTTCTTTGCCCAATTTCTGTCGAACCCCGCACTGCTCGACCAGCTCAGGCAGCAAAATGCCCTGGTGACAGGACTGGCTGTCAAAAAGACCGGACGGGTGAACTTCCAGATCCTGACGGACACCCCATTGCCGGCCGATCTGCTGGTCGCCCTGGAAAAAGCGCTGGAACAGGCGTTGCCTGCACAGGAAGTCCTGGTCCGCCAGACCTTTGCCAAACCACTGGCTGCCGCCCAGCTGCAGCAGGCCGCGACCAGCCTGTCACCCTGGCTGATCCGCCATTTGCGCACAAGAGACCCTTTTCATGCGGCCTTGCTGCATCATGCCGAGTTCATCGCCCAGGACATGGATGTGTCCCGGGTCGAGGTCCATGTCACGGAAAACAGCCGCGATGATCTGGCGCGCATCGTCAGCGATGAGCTCGCCCATCTGACCCGTGAGGCCCTTGGCCAGACAGTCAAATTCGAATTCGTTGCCTCGACACAAGATTTGCGCGATTACACCGCAGAGATGCTGCGTCAGCAGCAGGCTGAAGCCAGACGGCAGCTTGCGGCCATGCCGGGGCAGGCCGAAGGTGAGTTTTGCTCAGTGCCTGTCCGGACGGGCAGTTCCGATCAGGGGGCGGCCAATCGTCCGGCTGCTGCCGCATCTGGCTGCGCAGTTCCGACAGCAGGTCGCACGCCAGCCAATGGACGCACCGGCAGCCCTGCCAATGGAGCCGGCTCTACCTATCGCCGGGCTCCAAAGCCTGAAGGTGTCCTCTGGGGCAAAGTCAATGGCGAACTCAAGCGCCAGGCGATTCGCGATTTGACAATCGAGTCTGGCATGATTCTGATGGAGGGCGAGATTTTCTCGCAGGAATGCCGCACCGTCAGCAATGGCACTCGTTTGCTCTACAAATTCGCCCTGACCGATCTTTCGAGCTCGATCACCTGCATCTTGTTTGCCAAACCAGAAGACCAGGAGCTGCTCGATGGCCTGTTGAAAAAGGCCTCCTATTTGCGCGTCAGTGCCGAAATTTCATTTGATGCCCAGTTCAGCAAAGACCTGCAAGCTCGCGTGCTTGGCCTCCAGGAAGCCAAGCGTCCAGCTGGGCGTGAAGACAAGGCCGAGCACAAACGGGTCGAGCTGCATGCCCACACCAAGATGAGCACCAAGGACGCGGTCTGCGAAACCAAAGACCTGGTCAAGCTGGCGGCCCGGTTTGGCCACCCTGCTGTCGCAATCACCGACCATGGTGTCGTCCAGTCTTTTCCGGATGCAGCCTCGGCCAAGGCAGACCTCAAGCGCAAAGGCCAGGAGATCAAAATCATTTATGGCATGGAAGGGTATCTGGTCGATGACGGCCCGTCTGTTGCCTGGTCCGTCGAACGAGCCGACCTTAGCCAGGGGTTTGTGGCCCTTGATGTCGAAACCACAGGTCTCGATCCCGCCAAAGATCGTGTGATCGAAGTGGCGCTCGTACCCTTCCTGCCGGACGGGCAGGGGGGATTTGCCGCCGGTGAGCCATGGGTCACCCTGATCAATCCCCAGGTTGACCTGCCACCCAAAATTACCGAACTGACCGGCATCACGGCCCTTGATCTTCAGGGGGCACCCGATCCCTGGACCGTGTTCTGCGAATTGGCAGAACGGATCGGCGACAAACCCGTTGTCGCCCACAATGCCTTTTTCGATCTGGCCTTCATACGCTACGAGGGCTTCCGCACGCCTGTTGAAAACGACCCGCGCCTGAAATTCAATCCGCCGCTTGTTGACACTCTTGCCTTGTCCCGGGCCATGATCCCTGAGCTGGCCAATCACAAGCTCAATACGGTCGCTGCCCATCTGGGTGTCAGCCAGGACCGCCACCACCGCGCCGACGATGACGCCCGCGTCTGTGGCGAGATATTCGCCCGGCTTTACCAGCGCTCAGGCGCAGCCAGCCTGTCGGAGCTGAATGCGAAGCTTGGCCACCTCAGCGATGAAGAAGTCCGTGAACATCGCCGGTCGGTTTACCATGTGATCCTGCTGGCCAAGGACAACCTAGGCCTCTACAATTTGTATCGCCTGGTCTCGGCCTCACACACGCGCTTTTTCCACATGCGTCCGCGCATTCCCCGTGCTTTGCTGCAGTACTTCCGCTCAGGACTTGTCATTGGCAGTGCCTGTGAGGCTGGCGAACTGTTCCAGACCGTGCTCGAGGCCTACCGGGCATCCGGTAATCAGTATGATGCCGCCAAGTCTCTCCTGATGCAGCAGCCGGCGGTCGACAAAGCGCGCTTTTACGATTATCTCGAAATCCAGCCGGTTTCCAATAACGGCTATTATTTGCGTCAGGAATCGAGCGGCCTCCATTCGGAAGAAGACCTGCGCAACCTGAACCGGCTGATCGTCGCCCTCGGCCAGCGCACCCGAAAGCCGGTCTGTGCCACCTGCGACGTTCATTTCCTGGAGCGTGAAGACGCCGAATTCCGTCGTATCCTGCTGGCTGACAACGGCTATTCCGATTTCGCTGACCAGCCGGACTTGCACCTGCGCACCACTGGCGAAATGCTGGCTGAGTTCGCTTACCTGGGCGATGCTGTGGCCCGCGATGTGGTCATCACCCAGCCCCAGGCCATCGCTGACCAGGTCGATCCTGACCTCAAGCCTTTTCCTGACGGATCGTTTCCGCCGATCATTGCCTCAGCGCCTGACGACGTTCGCCACCTGACTTGGGACACGGCCCAGGCCATGTATGGCCGGGATGGAGAACTGCCAGACGTCGTGCGTGAACGGATCGAGCGTGAACTGCATTCGATCATTGACAACGGTTTTTCGGTCATGTACTACATTGCCCATCACCTGGTGCGCCAGTCCAACGACGATGGCTACATTGTTGGTTCGCGGGGTTCTGTCGGATCGTCTTTGGTCGCGACCTTGTGCGGTATCACCGAGGTCAATCCGCTCCTGCCGCACTATGTGTGCCCGCAGTGCCACTACTTCGAACCCGATGCCAGCGGCCAGTATGGTTCTGGGTATGATCTGCCGGCCAAGGCCTGCCCAGAATGCGGCACAGCCCTGACCCGGGAAGGCCAGGACATCCCTTTTGAGACCTTTCTTGGCTTCAAGGGAGACAAACAGCCGGATATCGACCTCAATTTCTCGGGTGAATACCAGGCCCGGGCCCACAAATTCATCGAAGAAATGTTCGGTTCGTCGCACACCTTCCGGGCAGGCACGATCAGCGGCTTTGCCGAGAAAAACGCCCAGGCGATGGTGGCCAAGTATTTTGAAAAACAGGACAAGTTCACGACTCAGGCTGAAATTGCCCGGCTTTCGCAGGGACTGATCGGGGTCAAGCGCACCACTGGCCAGCATCCGGGAGGTATCGTCGTTGTGCCCAAAGAACGCGATATTTACGATTTCACGCCGATCCAGCATCCGGCGGACAAGCGTGATGGGGGTACGGTCACGACCCATTTCGACTTCAATGCGATGCACGACACGATTTTAAAGCTCGACGTGCTCGGCCATGATGACCCGACCATGCTCAAGATGCTCGGCGACCTGACCGGGATTGATGTCCGGACCATCCCAATCCCGGATGAGAAAGTCATGTCCCTGTTCTGCTCGACTGAGGCGCTGGGTATTCCGGATGGCTCGTCACCCGCAGACTCAGCGACACTCGGCCTGCCGGAAATGGGCACCTTCATGGCGCGCGACATGATCCGCGAGACCCGGCCGACCCGCTTTTTCGACCTGGTCCAGCTGATGGGCCTGTCCCATGGCACCGATGTCTGGAAAGGCAATGCTCAGGAGCTCATCCGCGGCGGCATCTGCACGATCAACGACGTCATCGGCTGCCGTGACAGCATCATGACCTGGCTGATCCACCAGGGCCTGCCTAACAAGGCCTCCTTTGACATCATGGAAAAAGTCCGCAAGGGCAAAGGTCTGTCGCCGGAACACGAGCAGCTGATGCGCGACAACCACATCCCGGACTGGTATATCGATTCCTGCAAGAAGATCAAGTACATGTTCCCGAAAGCCCATGCCGCCGCCTACACGATCTCGAGCCTGCGCATCGCCTGGTTCAAGGTCTACCACCCGGAGGCTTACTACAGCGCCTATTTCACCGTGCGTGCCGATGAATTCGACAGCTCCCTGATGGTCAAGCCTGCGGCCATGGTCAGTCGCACCCGGGCTGATCTCAAGAGCCGATTTCGCGAGGTGTCCGACCGGGAACAGAAGATCTACTACATCATCGAGCTGGTGGAAGAGATGCAGCTGCGCGGGATTGATTTCCTGCCGATTGACCTCTATACTTCGGCCGCCACTGCATTCGCCATCGATTCACCGGGCAAGATCCGGCCGCCGCTGAACGCGATCCCCGGCATCAGCCCGGCGATCGCTGAAGCCATCGTAGCCGCCCGCGCCGATGGCCCATTCCTGTCACGCGATGAACTGGCGCGCCGGGCCGCCATCGGCCAGAGCGCCATCGCCACCCTGGCTTCTGCCGGCTGCCTCGATGGCATGCCGGAATCAGCCCAGATGGACCTGTTTTCCCTGATGGCCTGAGGTCAGACGCGATGTTTTGCCGGGTCGTCCTCAAAGAAGCCACGCGAGCGTTTGACAGGGAATACACCTACGCCGTGCCGCCGAGCCTGGCTCCGTGCCTCTCAAGTGGTAGCTGGGTCGAAATTCCTTTTGGCAATGGTAATCGTCTGGTCCAGGCTTTTGTCCTGTCGATCGAAAGCGAATCTGGCACGGATTTCCATGTCAAACCCGTCCAGCGGCTTTTAAGCGACCGGCCGGTCCTGCGCCATGATCAGCTGCAGCTCGCCGGACTGATGCGCCAACGGTATGGCTGCACCTATGGCGATGCCCTGCGCCTGATGGTGCCGTCAGCGGTCGCCGCCGTTGGTGACAAGCTCGTCCGCATGGCCGAGCTACCCGATCCAGCCGAGGCTGCCCGGCGCCTCAATGACGGCGAAATCGACCGCATCGGTCACCAGCGCGTGATCGAGATGCTGCTGGAATATGGTGCCGTGCCTGTCCCTGAGTTGATGCATGCCTGCCAGATCAGCCGGGCCGTATTGAAAACACTCGAGAAGAAGGACCTGATCCGCTATTTCAAACAGGAAGTCCGCCGGTCAGGTGGGGAAGAAGCCGCGTATGAAACGGTCCCTGACTTCGTGCCCAATGACGGCCAGCACGAGGCCATTGTCCGGATCCATGCGGCCCTGGCTGCATCGGGTGACGAAAAACAATTGGCTGAATTTGTCCTTTTTGGCATCACCGGCAGCGGTAAGACTGAGGTTTACCTCCAGACAGCCCGTCTGGCCATCCAGCTCGGCCGTGGTGTGATTATCCTGGTGCCGGAGATCTCCCTGACGCCCCAGATGGTGTCCAGAATCCGCTCCCGTTTTGGATCGGGTGCTGCAGTCCTGCACAGCCGGCTGACCCCGTCGGAGCGCTACGAACAGTGGCAACGTATCTTGCGTGAAGAGGTTTCCGTTGTGGTCGGCGCCCGCTCTGCCATTTTTGCCCCCCTGAAAAACCTCGGCCTGATCATCATCGACGAAGAGCAGGAAACGACCTATAAATCCGAAACCCACCCACGCTATCATGCCCGCGATATTGCCCGCCTGCGCTGCCGCGAGATGGACGGCGTCCTCGTTCTTGGCTCGGCGACGCCGGCAATTGAGACTTTTTACCGGACGACCATTGGCAAGGCCACTTTGCTGCGCCTGGACCAGCGCATTGGTGACAGCCAGCTGCCCCAGACTCAGATCGTTGACATGCGCCAAGAGTTGCGTGAAGGCAACCGCAGCGTTTTCAGCCGGCCGCTGGACCGGGCTTTGCGCCGGGCCTTTGCCGCCAAAAAGCAAGCCATGCTCTTCATCAACCGTCGTGGCATGGCTGGTTTCATGCTCTGCCGCCAGTGCGGCCATGTCATCAAATGTAAAACCTGCAGCGTCTCGATGACCTGCCACGTCCGTCCGGCCACTGCTACAACACGCGAGCAGATCCAGCTGGTTTGCCACTACTGCGGCAAAATCATGCCGCCCCCCAGTCGTTGCCCTGTCTGTGGCAGTGAACGCATCGGCCGTTTCGGAGCAGGGACCCAGCAAATCGAGAAACTCTTCCTTGAGGAATATGCCCCGGCGACAGCCATCCGCATGGACCAGGACACGACCACCGGCCGTCAGTCCCACGCCCAACTCCTGGACCAGTTTGCCCGCCACGAAGCCGATGTCCTGATCGGCACCCAGATGATCGCCAAAGGTCACGATTATCCGAATGTCACTGTCGTCGGCATCCTGTCCGCTGACCTGATGCTGGGCCTGTCGGATTTCCGGGCTTCCGAGCGCGCCTTCGCCCTGATCACCCAGGCCGCTGGCCGTGCCGGCCGTGGCGAGCACGCCGGCGAAGTCTACATCCAGGCCTACAACACCGACGATTACGCGATTACCGCAGCTGCTGCCCAGGACTATGAGCGCTTCTACCAGCAGGAAATCACGTTCCGCAAAGCCATGCACTACCCGCCCTTTGGTGCCATCGCCCTCATTCTGGTCTCCGGCCAGAATGAAAAAAACGTGCGCGAGAAAATCTTCCAGATCCAGGCCCTGCTGGTCGCTCGGCTGAGTGAAAAGCACGTGGCACAATCTGGCAGCGCACATTCTGGAATTGCTCGGCACGGCGAACCTGCGCATGCCATTGAACTGCTCGAGCCCGGCCGAGCCCCTCTGTACCAGCTGCGTGGCCGCTACCGCTACCGCATGATCGTCAAAGGCAAGGACAATGCCTCCCTCTCCCAGTTTCTCCATACCGCCTTGGCTCACATCGACCTGCAACCCCTTTCCCTGACCATAGACATCGACCCCTACAGCTTGCTGTAAAGAATCGATTGAGATGGGAAGGCAACTAGCGAGGGCGCTGGGTAATGTCTGACACCGTTTCCGGAACGAGGGTCGGATCTGCCCCGAGGTCTGACACCGTTACCGGACTTGCTTTGAAGTCTCAGATTCACCACCCCACTCACTACCGTCCCTTGCTGTTTTGTGCTATAATATCTTGCACGTTTCAGTGCTGGTATGGAGGTTTTTTCATCTGAAGACCTGTCAGACCATACCCAATCACCCCAGCTCGTTCACCGAGCTCGACGCTTGCCCATCCCAACATGCACCCGCCCGCCCCAGCCTCAAGCCTGAACGGGCCTGCCCAATCCGCCCCAACCACTCCCACTCCCACACCCATATTCTCGGAGGACTATACCCTTGGCACTACGACAAATCCTGATAGACGGGGAAGAAACCCTGCGCAAGACCAGCCGCCCGGTCACCGCATTTGATGATAAATTGCAGACCCTGATCGATGATATGTTTGAAACCATGTACGCTAACAATGGCATCGGCCTGGCCGCACCACAAGTCGGCGTCTTGCGCCGCTTGTTTGTCATGGACTTGCAGGATGGCAGCGGACCGCTGGCTGTAATCAATCCCGTGATCAAGCACAGCAAAGGATCGCAGATTTACCAGGAAGGCTGCCTGTCGATCCCGGGCAAATATGGCGACGTGGAACGTCCGGCGACCCTTGTCCTGGAGGGACAAGACCGCCATGGCCAGCCATTCAGCTTGCCGGCGGAAGGCCTGAAGGCTGTCTGCATTTGTCATGAGAATGATCACCTGGATGGCATCTTGTTCAGGGACAAAGTCAAAGGCCCCCTGCTTTCCGAATGATGAAGGCATCTGTGAACCATCAGAAACCCGGAATCGTCTTCATGGGAACCCCCGATTTTGCCGTCCCGTCTTTGCGCAGACTGGTTCAGGATGGATTCCCGGTTCTGGCTGTCGTTTGCCAACCGGATAAGCCAACCGGCCGTCATCAGGTCCTGACAGCGCCGCCGGTCAAGCAGGCTGCCATCGAGCTGGGCATTCCAGTTCTCCAGCCAACAAAAATCCGCACCGGCGAATTCGCCGCCCAGCTGCGCGATTTCGCTCCGGACATGATTGTCACTGCCGCCTATGGCCGGATCCTGCCCGCTGATATTCTCCAGATCCCATCTCTCGGTTGCCTTAATATCCATGGTTCGCTCCTGCCTGAGTATCGCGGAGCGGCTCCTGTGCAGTGGAGCATCATCGATGGCCGGGCTGAGACCGGGATCACAATCATGTTGATGGATGAGGGCATGGACACCGGCGACATTCTGCTGCAAGGCCGTCTCCCGATCCCGCCGGACATGGACGCAGGCCAGCTGATGGATGCTTTGGCAACGCTAGGTGCCAACCTGCTCCCAACAGCCATCCAGGGTTTTTTGGATCACACGCTGAAGCCCATGAAACAAGATGAATCAAAAGCAACTTACGCTGCCCTGGTCAACCGTGAGACAGGCCACATCGATTGGACCCGGCCAGCTGCCGCGCTTCACAATCAAGTGCGCGGGACTTACCCCTGGCCAGGTGCCTGGACAACTTTCCCAGATGGGAAAAGACTCAAGGTCCATCTTGCAAAGGTGACACAGGATGAGGCCTTGCTTGCACTGGCAAAACAGCACGCCCCCGGCACCATCGTGGCTGCCCAGCCTTCCGGCATCACCATTGCTGCCAGCGAAGGTGCCCTCGATCTTCTGGAGATTCAGCCCGAGGGTGGCAAACGCCTGAAAAGCCAGGATTGCGCCCACAATTATCCAACCGGCCTGCGAATGGGAGGTCTATCATGAATTCAACCCTTGGACTTTTCTACGGATTCGACATCTACTATCTGATCCTGGTGATTCCGGCCCTGATCCTGAGCATGGTCGCCCAGGGCATGGTTAAAAGCGCGTTCAACAAATACAGTCAGGTGGCCACGCGCAGTGGTTATACCGGCAGCACGGCCGCCCGCCGGATCCTCGACAGCAACAACCTGCGCCAGGTCCGGGTTGAACAGGTCCCCGGTCAACTGACAGACCATTATGACCCGCGCACTCATGTACTGCGCCTGTCCGACTCCACCTATGCCAGTCCTTCGATTGCGGCCATTGGCGTCGCAGCCCATGAAGCAGGCCATGCCATCCAGCATGCCGCTGGTTTCTGGCCCAACAAGGTCCGGTCGGCGCTTGTCCCGGTGGCCAACATCGGCTCCCAGTTCGGACCCTATCTGGCCCTTTTTGGCATCATCCTCGGCAGTTCGCCTCTGACTACAGCTGGCATCTGGCTGTTCGCCGGAGCTGTCCTGTTCTACCTGATCACACTGCCGGTCGAATTCGATGCCAGCCACCGTGCCATCCGGATCCTCGAAGACCAGGGCCTGATGACCGAAGAAGAACTGGGCGGTGCCAAAAAAGTCCTGCGGGCAGCCGCGATGACGTACATTGCCTCCACGCTGGTTGCCTTTGCCAACCTGTTGCGTCTGATCCTACTGGCCCGGAGCCGTGATGACCGTCGCCGTTGATGGAGCCCGCCTGGCTGCAGTCCGGGTGCTCCAGGATGTTCTTGAGCAAGGTGCCTATGCCAATCTCAGTTCGATCCGGCAACTGGATCAACGTAACCTGACCGCCCGCGACCGCGCTTTTGCCTCCGCACTCATTTACGGAACCATCAGCTACCTGCCGGCCCTCGACTACCTGCTGGGGCGCGTGCTGGACCGTCCGCTGGAAAAGCTGGACCCGGTTATCCTTACTATCCTGCGTGCTGGAGCCTGGCAGCTCTACCACGCTCATGCCGTGCCGCCATCTGCTGCAGTCAACGAAAGCGTCAAATTGGCCCAGCATCTGGCCAACCCTGGTGCAGCCAAGCTTGTGAACGCCTGTCTGCGCCGCCTGGCAGCACCGGACCGGCCAGTGCTTCCAGTGAACAAACCTGCCCTGGCAGCGGGACTGTCCAATGAGTTGTTTGGCTATCTTAAAAAATGGTACGGTCTAGAAGAAGCCATGTCCCTGGCCACAGCTGCTCTGGAGAATCTCGCAACGACGACCGTCAGGGTCAATCTTCACCGGACAACCGTACACAGTGTGCAGGAAAGCTTGGCCAGAGAGGGCATCGAATCTGAACCGGGCTTGTATTGCCCGGAGGCATTGCGGCTCGATCTCAACGGCCACTCGATCCGCTCGCTGGCCGCTTTCCAGGAAGGCCTGATCACAGCCCAGGATGAGGCTGCCATGCTGGTTGCGCACATTGCCGATCCAAAGCCAGGCTGGCGCGTGATCGATCTATGTGCCGCTCCGGGCGGTAAAACCACTCATGTGGCCGAAACCATGAACGACCAGGGACAGATTCTGGCCCTCGATCTGTCAGCAGCGCGCCTCGCGCTGGTTGATGATCAGGCCAATCGCCTTGGCCTGAATGCGATCCGCACCGCAGTAGCCGATGCAACTGCCACTGACTGGACGCACGATTTGATCGGTCAGGCCGACCTGGTCCTGGCCGATGTTCCTTGCAGCGGGCTCGGCCTCCTGGCCCGGAAACCAGAAATCCGCCTGACCATGACCCATGAGAAAATCACCGGACTGATCCCTCTGCAGCACCAGATCCTGCTCAATGCAGCGACCCTGGTCCGCCCCGGGGGTGTCCTGGTCTACAGCACCTGCACCATCAATCCGGACGAAAACATCCGTCAAGTTGAACAGTTCCTGGCCACCCAGCAAGGCAAGACATTCCAGTTGGAAACGATCGTCCCCAGCCTGCCTGAGCCCTTGCTCAAAGATCCGAAACTCGCCCTCTCAGCAGCCGATGGCTGGATCCAGCTGCTGCCCCATCGCCACCACACAGATGGCTTTTTCATGGCCCGCTTGCGTCGCCAGCTGTCAGATTGAAAGAGATACATCTCACCTATAAGACCCCAAACCCCTTTAAGAGGAGAACACCATGCGCCTGATGATTGACCAAACCCTGGAAGACTGGAAGACTTATGTCGCTGCCAAAGGCTGGCCGGCTTATCGCGCCGGGCAGATCAAGGAGTGGCTGTCCCGCGGCATCGGTTCAATCGATGACATGACCAATTTACCGAAAAACATCCGCGAACAGCTTGCGGCTGATTTTCTCATAGATGGCCTGACGGTCGAGCGCAAAATCGTATCCGCACTGGACCAGACAACCAAATATGTCTTCCGCCTGTTTGACGGCAATGTCGTCGAATCGGTCCTGATGCACTACAAGCATGGCTACTCCGTCTGCATCTCTTCCCAAGCCGGCTGCAAGATGGGCTGCACCTTCTGCGCCTCAACGGGGGCTGGATTCGGCCGCAACTTGAGCCATGGTGAAATGCTGGCCCAAGTCAGCCGGATTGGACGGGAAATCGGCGAACGGATCGGCCATGTCGTGATCATGGGCATTGGCGAACCGATGGACAATTACGATGAAGTGGTCGCTTTCCTCAAGGCTGCCAATGACCCGCAAGGCCTCTCGATCAGCCTGCGCCACATCTCGGTCTCAACTTGCGGTCTCGTACCCGAGATGCTAAAATTCACAGATGAAGGTCTGCCAGTGACCCTTTCCGTTTCCCTTCACGCACCGAATGACACCATCCGGCAGTCCATCATGCCCATTGCCCGGACGTACAGCATGGATGAACTGCTCGCTGCCTGCCGGCGTCACATCGAGCACAGTGGCCGGCGGATTTCTTTCGAATATTCCTTGTTTGCCGGTGTCAATGACCAACCAGAGCACGCCCGGGAGCTGGCGCGCCGCCTCAGGGGGATGCTATGCCATGTCAACCTCATCCCGGCCAATGAATTCGACGGTGGCGCACACCGCCAGAGTGACCGTCGCCAGGTTGAGCAATTCCAGCAGATCCTGTTAAATGCCGGCATCAATGCCACCATCCGGCGTGAATTGGGCGCCGATATCAACGCTGCCTGCGGTCAGCTAAGGAGAACGCTCGAAACATGACAGAGCCAATCAAGTTTGCTGCACAAAGCCATACCGGACTGGTCCGGGACAATAACGAAGATAACTATGAGCTGGTGTATCCAGGCACCGGGTATCCTTTGGCCATGATTCTGGCCGATGGGATGGGTGGTCATAGCAAAGGCGAAATCGCCAGCGAAATCGCGGTCGAATTTGTCGCGAGTTTCTTGCGCGAATATCTGCTCAGTCCACACGCCTCAGCTGATCTCACCCGGCACCTGCAGGAACTGGTCAAAAAAGCCAACGTCAAAGTGTATCTCGGGTCACTGGATGAAAAAGAAAACCAGGGGATGGGGACCACCTTGACAGTTGCGATCCTCCTGGCCGATCACCTGATCATCGCCCATGTTGGCGACTGCCGGGCTTACCTTTATAAAGATGGCCAGCTGCGTCAGCTGACGGTCGACCATACGCTGGTCCAGGAAATGGTCGATGCTGGCAGTCTTACTGCCGAAGAGACCAGAACCCATCCACGGCGCAATGTCCTGACCCGGGCCCTGGGATTTCCAGATTTTGTCATTCCTGACATCACGGAAATACCCGTTACTGCCGGTGACCGCATCCTTATTTGCAGCGACGGTTTGCATGGATTTGTTCCGGATGAGCAGATCAGCCAGTTGGTCATAACGGGCGAGTCGCCATCCGAGGTCGTCAATCACCTGATCCAGGCCGCCTTGACTGCCGGAGGTGAGGACAACGTCACCGTTTTGTGTGCCTTCGTCCCCGACCTTAAGGCAAAGGAGGTCCAGCCATGAGCCGGGCCAACCGTCATCTGGCCGCTGGAGACTGGATTAGCAACCGCTTTGCCATCGTCCGGCCGATCGGCCAGGGTGGCATGGCCCACGTCTATCTGGCGACCGACCAGGCCACGCAGGAAAATGTGGCCATCAAGGTCATGAAAGACGACCTGTCCAATGACCAGGAATTCATCAAACGCTTTGATACCGAAGCCAAGGCGGCTTCCAGCCTCGACCACCCCAACATCATCAAAGTGCTTGGCTACGGACAGGACGGCGACCTGCGCTACATCGTCCAGGAATATGTCGAAGGCATGACCTTGAAGGAACTGATCAGCGAATACGGTGCTCTCGACTACACGATTGCCGTGCCTCTGGCGATCCAGATCGGCCTGGCCCTGGAGCATGCTCATCACCGGGGTGTTGTCCATCGCGACATCAAACCGCAGAATATCCTGATCACCCGTGACCGGATTGCCAAAGTTACCGATTTCGGTATTGCCCGGGCTTCTAACGCCAACACGATCACCCTGACCAGCGGCGTAGCCTTTGGCTCCGTGCATTATTTTTCGCCAGAGCAGGCTCGTGGCAGCCTGGTTGGCGAACAATCCGACATCTATTCGCTCGGCATCCTGATCTATGAGATGTTGACCGGAAAAATGCCCTTTGACGGGGATACCTCCGTTTCCGTCGCGATCAAGCACCTCCAGGAGCTGCCCCCCGTGCCCTCCAAACTGGTGCCTGGCATTCCCCAGGGTCTGGACCAGATCGTCATGAAATGCATCCAGAAACCGGTCGAGAAACGCTATGTCGATGCCCGTGAGCTGGTTGACGAACTTGATGCGTTCCTGGTCGATCCCTCTGGCATCTATGGCGTGATCAGCGGCCAGTCTGACTGGGAAGGCAATACCACCGCCATCGGCCTGCAGAATCCATACGAATCCAATTTTGGCAAGTTGCGCGAGGTTGAACGCGCCATCCATGATCGTCGCCGCCTGCGCACGCGTGACACCGCGATCATGGTCGCCATCATCATCGTCTCGCTCACCATCCTGATCACGATCTTTTCCCTGAGCTGGCAGAAAATCAGTGCCAGCCTGACCACCAAGACCGTTTCGGAATACCAGATCGAAAACTACGTTGGCCAGACCTATGATTTTGTCTCTGCCAGACTCAGCGATGCCGGTGTCAAATATTCCGTCCGCTATGTCACGGATCCTTCGGTCAATGAAGGTTACGTGGTCGACCAGACCCCGGGCGAAGGCGTCTCAATCCGCCCTGGCAGCACCACCATCACGCTGTACGTCAGTGGTGGCCAGAACTTGATCACCATCCCGGACTACACCAGCAGGACCGTCGCGGAAGCCAAAGCCGAACTGGAACAGATGTATGGTTTCAAGGTCGATATTGTCTACGAATATTCTGATCTCGCCAAGGAGAAAGTGATCAAGACGATTCCATCGGCAGGGCAAAGCATCGCCAGTGGCAGTGCCGTGACACTGGTCGTCAGTGATGGCAGCCCGATGGTCACCATGCCGAATCTGACCGGCATGAACCTGGCGGTGGCCCAGGCAGAAATTGTCCGCAACAACCTGGTCAATGGACCCACCATCAACATCAATCCGATTTTTGACCCGGTCACTGGCCAGCCAGTCGGGTTCCCGCTCGAACAGTTGTTTGTCATCAACCAGGAGATTGCCCCCGGCACCTCCATCATTGCCCAGACGGTGATCAAAATCACCTATGGCACGCTGTCCGATTATGTTTTCCATCTTGGCTCCTACCCACCCGGCTATGTCCCGGCCGAGACGGCTGTGCCAGTCGAAACGGCTCCACCGGCCTGACGGATGCCACCAGATAACAGGACAAGACCAGCCCGTGGGTGATTTTAGCCCGGCCAGAATCCTCAAAGGTGTTGGCGGACAGTACGTGCTTGCCGGTTCGGATGGAACAACCGGCGTGGCCAGCGCCCGCGGTTTATTCCGCAAAGATGGACTGACGCCGACTCCTGGCGATTTTGTCGAAGTGATTCCCAGCGGCGATCCGGACGTTCCCTGGCGCATCCTGAAAATCCTGCCGCGCAAAAACGAACTGGTCCGTCCGACCATAGCCAATCTCGATTGCCTGATCATCACCTTGTCTGCCACAGATCCTGCGCCCGATTTCCAGCTGGCAGACAAACTGCTCACCGTCTGCTGGCTGCACCAGATCGAGCCGATCCTGTGCATCACCAAAACCGACCTCCCCAACAATCAGGCCGAATCCATTGAACAAGCCTATCGACCGTCTGGCGTGACGATTGTCCGGACCAGCCCACAGGACCAGAGCAGCCACGACTTTTTGCGCCAGTTGCTCATCGGCCGGGTGGTCAGTTTTGCCGGCCAGTCCGGCGTCGGCAAATCCACCTTGCTCAACCAGCTGTTCGGAGACGAGAAAATGGAGACAGGAGCAGTCAGCAACCGGATTGGCCGTGGCCGACACACCACACGCCATGTCGAATTGTTTCCTTTTTCGGGCGGCTTCCTGGCTGACACACCCGGTTTCACCTCACTTGAATTATCCGAATTTGGCGTTCTTGGACCTGATCTGGTCCAAGGCTACCCGGAAATCCAGGCCATCGCGGATCATTGCCGCTTTACGGGTTGCCGCCATTTAGGAGAGTTGGGCTGCGCAATCGATCGTGCTACAATAGATTCCGGCCGGTTGGCCCGCTATCGCCAGTTCCGCACCGAACTGGACCAGATCAAGCCTTATGGCCAGTCCCGCAGCAACACCCAGGCTAAAAGTCCCAGCCAGCCGCGCGGCCGCACCCGCCGCTGAAAATAGTACCCGGAGGCTTCCCATGATTGACCGCTACAACAAAAACTCCAGCGAGATCCTGCTCTGTCCATCGATCCTTTCGGCTGACTTCGCTGCTCTCGGCGAGGCCGTCGAGCGGGTAGCCGATACCGCTGACATCATCCATGTCGATGTCATGGACGGCCATTTCGTTCCCAACCTGACTTTGGGGCCTCCTGTGCTCGCAGCCATCCGCAAACGCACCAGCCTGCCGCTGGATGTCCATCTGATGGTGACCAATCCGACCGACCTGATCGAGGCTTTTGCCCAGGCTGGAGCCGATACCCTTGTCGTTCATGCAGAGGTGTGCACCCATCTGAATCGGACCATCCAGCAGATCAGGGCCCTCGGTGTCACCCCTGGCGTCGCGATCAATCCTGGAACACCGTTGGAAGCCCTCGACGAAATCCTGCCTTATATCGATATGGTCTTGCTGATGACGGTTAATCCCGGTTTTGGCGGCCAGAAATACATCCCGACCATGACCGACAAGATCCGCCGCCTGCGCCGCAAAATCGACGACCTTGGCCTTCCGATCCACATCCAGATCGACGGCGGCGTCGGCCTCGACAACATCCGGGAAAATGTCGCAGCTGGTGCCAACATGATCGTCGTCGGGAGTGCCTGCTATGCCAGGCCCGATCCGGCTGCCGCCCTGGTCGAGCTGCGCTCAGCGGCTCGCTGAACCCAGCGAACATGCCGGATATCCTGACAGCGGGGCGCCATCGCATCGTGATCGTCCTCAGTGGCCAGATCGCCAGTGAGGACGGTTTTCGCGATCTCGTCCACCAGCAGGATGTCCTGATCTGCGCCGATGGCGGAGCGCGTCATTTGCACCGGATCGGCCTGTTGCCCGACCGCCTGGTTGGTGACCTCGATTCGATCAATCCGGACGATCTGGCCTGGATCGAACAGCATGCAGTGCCGATCGTGCGGTTTCCCAGTATCAAAGACGAGACCGATGCTGAATTGGCAGTCGAAGCCAGCCTCGCTGTGCTGTGTGAGAAAAAAGACCTGAACCGAGCCACTTTGCCACCCGAATCCGTCGAACTTGTGTTCCTGGCCGTGCTCGGCGGCAGACCTGACCATGTTCTGGCCAACCAGCTGATGGCCGTCAAACTGGCTGAGCGAGGCTATCCTGTGCTGCTCAGCGATGGCCAGAGCAGGATGATCCCGGTGGTCGGACCGGCCCAGCTGAGTCTGGAAATGCCCACCCTGCCGGTCCAGAGCTGGGCTGTCTCAGCGATTCCCATCAGCCCGGTCCTTTCAGGTTTGACCTACACCGGCCTGAAATACCCGCTCGATCACGCCACCCTCGAACGCGGCAGTTGCCGCGGCGTCAGCAACCGGCCCATCATCGGCCAGTCCATCGAAGTCGATCTGGAGAGAGGTTCCATGCTTGTGATCATCACGCCAGAAGTCTGATCCCGAAAAACAAACATCAAAAAGGCTGGCTCTTGTGCGGCAAAACCGCCTGAAAGCCAGCCTTTATCATTTGTCTCAATCGTGCGAAAACCCTGTCAGATCAGGCCAAATTCCTTGCCGATCGCAAGCCAGGCCGGTGCGGAACGCTCGATCATGTCATCCGGCACGGCGAAGCAGAGGCGGAAAAAGCCCGGGAAGCCGAAACCTTTGCCAGGGACAACCAGGACATTGTGTCTGGCACAGGCCGCGACAAACTCAGAATCGTCGGCGATGGGCGCTTTGGGGAAGAAGTAGAAGCCACCATCGGGCCGCCGGACATCAAAACCTGCTGCTGTGAGAATATCATGCATGCGATTGCGGCGGATTTCATACCGATTGACATCCACGCGGGCATGGATGGTTTTCGCAATGACGCGTTGCAGGAACGCTGGTGCGTTGACAAAGCCGAGGACCCGGTTGCAGTAGCCAATGGCCTGGACCAGATTGGCATAATCTTCACAACGCGGGCTGACTCCAATGTAGCCGATCCGCTCGCCGGGCAAAGAAAGAGACTTGCTCCAGCTGTTGCAAACGATGCAATTGGTCAGGTGCGCCAGATTATCGGGTGTTTGTTGACCATCAAACGTCAAACCGGCATAGGGTTCATCTGACAAGACATAGACCGTCTGACTGGCAGCAAGCAGGACTTTGTCCAATGCCTCCAGAACATCGATGGGGTAGATGACCCCGGTCGGATTGTTTGGCGAATTGATAATCAAAGCTTTGGTCTGTGGCGTCAAAGCCGCGGCGATTTTTTCCGGGTCCGGGAAAAACGTCTTTTCATCGCAAGTAACCACGACAGGTACGCCGCCGTGGTTTTGAATATAGGACAGGTATTCGACAAAATAGGGAGCCAGCACGATGACTTCATCACCAGGATCGAGCAGTGCCTTCAAGCTGACATTGAGAGCTCCCGCAGCCCCTACGGTCATGCAAACAGCCTCAGCTTTGACATCCAGGCCGCTGCTCTTGGCAAGCTTATCAGCTACGACTTGGCGCGTCTCCAGATAACCAGCGTTATTCATGTAGGCATGAAGGCCTGGCCTGGGATCAGCCGCTAACTCCTGAAAAGCTGCAATGACTTCAGCCGGAGGCTCCAAGTCCGGATTGCCAATACTGAAGTCATAAACCTTGTCTGCACCAAACTGGGCCTTCAAACGGGCCCCTTCTTCAAACATTTTGCGGATCATCGATCCAGCAGCCATACTTTGCGTTATTTTCCGCGCAATCATCAACCAACCTCCGTGATGAAAATTTTGGCAGAATTTTTCTTATTTGTGACATCCATGATACCATAAGGGCCAAGCTGACATGACATAAAACAAGTAAGTCCAACAATCAAATGATTTGCAGATAGAGAGCAGGTGAGCTTCATGACAGACCCTTCCATTCATGACCGGGACATGAAAGCACGAGTCCTCGAATCCTTATGCTTCCGGGCGACCCAGGCCGACACGATCAACACGAGTCTTCCTCTGACATTTGTCAAAGCCAGTCATGAGCGAAAATCGCTCGAACTGTCCGTTGACGCCACGCCCTGGACACGGAATGTATCTGGAATCATGCACGGCGGTGCAATTGCGACTGCTTTTGACATTACCATGGGCCTCTTGTGCAAAGCCTACACCAACACGTCGTTTTCCCCGACCATTTCCCTGCAGATCAATTTCTGCAAACCTGTGCCACTCGGCTCCTGCCTGCACATCCAAGCCAAGCTCAGCAGTGTCAACCGGAAATTCTGTCAAGTCCAGGCCGAAGCCTGGGCCGAGGACAAGCCAGACACCATCCTCGCCACCGCATCCGCCATCTTCTACCGCGCCAGCGGCGAGGATGTCTGAGCAAGCCGGATGGTCCCATCAACAACCATCAACAACACTGCCACCCCACCCCCCTTGACTTTCCCCCTGACCCCGTGTAAACTACCCACGTTAGCAAGCAGAAGCATCCACTTCTCACCTCAAGCCCAGCGAAGAGGTTCATCGAGTGACAAACCAGGCAGTAGCCTGTTTCGATG
>JAQUEY010000093.1 GCA_028684955.1 Eubacteriales bacterium | reverse complement strand
CGCCTGCTATACTAGTGACGTTCAAAATAGGAGGAATCTGCCATGCATGAAACTTTGGGCTCTGAAGTGGGCCGCCGGCGCACGTTTGCCATCATTTCCCACCCCGATGCCGGTAAAACGACCATGACGGAAAAATTGCTGCTATATGGCGGCGCGATCCACATGGCAGGCACGGTCAAAGCGAGGAAGGCCTCCCGCCACGCGACATCGGACTGGATGGAAATCGAAAAGCAGCGCGGCATTTCCGTCACATCATCGGTCATGCAGTTCAACTACAATGGCTTTTGCATCAATATTCTCGATACACCGGGGCACCAGGATTTTTCGGAGGATACCTACCGGACACTGGTTGCAGCAGATGCCGCAGTCATGCTGATTGACGGCGCCAAAGGGGTCGAGGCCCAGACGATCAAACTGTTCACCGTCTGCCGCCAGCGCGGGATTCCGATTTTCACTTTCATCAACAAAATGGACCGGGCAGCCAAGAATCCGTTTGACCTGATGGACGAGCTGGAAAAGGTCCTCGGAATCTTTTCCGTCCCGGTCAACTGGCCGATCGGAACCGATGGTGATTTCAAAGGCGTTTACAACCGCAAGTTCAACCGGGTCGAATTGTACGATGGCAGCAAGGGCGATCACGGAGCCAGCATGGTCAAAGTCTCCGTTACCAGTGTCGATGACCCCAATCTGGGCGATGTGATTGGCGACGATTACCAGGCTCGACTGATGAGCGACATCGAACTTCTGGATATCGCTGGCGATGAGCTCGATCTCGACCGGGTGCGCAAAGGCGAACTGACTCCGGTATTTTTTGGCAGTGCGATCACCAATTTCGGTGTCGAGTCATTCCTCAATGAATTTCTGGCCATGGCCCCGGCCCCGGGCGAGCGCAAGACCAGCGAAGGCTTTGTCAGACCAGTCGAAGATTTCTTCAGTGGTTTTGTCTTCAAGATCCAGGCCAATATGAACCCGGATCACCGCGACCGCATGGCGTTCATCCGGATCTGTTCCGGCCAGTTCGAAAAAGGACTGGAAGTGCGTCATGTCCGCCAGGGCAGGAACATCCGCCTGGCCCAGCCGCAACAGCTGATGGCACAGGAGCGAAGCCAGGTTGATGAGGCTTTTGCCGGTGACATCATTGGCGTCTTTGATCCAGGTGTTTTCCGGATCGGCGATACCCTCGTCTCCGGCAACCGTAATTTCCGGTTTGAAGACATTCCGGTTTTCCCGCCGGAACATTTCGCCCGAGTCGCCCCTGCTGACTCGATGAAACGCAAGCAGTTCCTCAAAGGGATCGAACAGCTGGCCGAAGAAGGCGCGATCCAAGTCTACAAGCAGCCGGATATTGGTACGGAAACCTATATTATCGGCGTAGTCGGTGTGCTCCAGTTCGAAGTCCTCGAATACCGCCTCAAGGCGGAATATGGCGTCACCATCCGCCAGAACGGCCTCAATTACCGTCATGCCCGCTGGGTTTTGCCGGACGAAACAGGAAAAATGCCGGATCCGAAAAAACTATCCATTACGAGCACCACCATGATCGTCCTCGACAAGGACGAAAGCCCCGTCCTCCTCTTCGAGTCCGACTGGGCCATTGACTGGGCACTCGACCGCAACAACGGACTTAAGCTCGCCAGCATCCACGGAACTTGAGAAGCTACCTGATAACGGACCCCAGCAGGGCCTGATCCGCAGGGTCCGGCCGTTTTACGTTCGCACTGTTTAAAAGCCCCGGATACCAGTGGTTTCCGGGGCTTTGCCATTTTTACGATCAGGTTTGGGGCAATTAGCTGAGTATTTCCAAGACAGCTTGTTTCATCTGGTCGCGTTCGATCGTCTTGGTGTGCAGGACGTCGCGCAGGGCGAGGTCTTTGAGGGGGGCAGGGATTTCCAGCCCGCTTTCTCCAGACAGTTCGTTGAGCAGCACATCCTCACTGCGACCGCGGCTGTAACCATTGCCAAACAGGGCATCGCTGACGGCACCACCAAATTTGAACGGACTGGCGGTAGAGACAAAAATGACGCAGGAACTGTCGCCTGAGCGCTGAGCATAGCGGCCATAGACATTGAACCCAACGGCTGTATGGGTGTCGATCAGGTGGTCGGTGCGGTCATAGACCTCGCGGATCGTCTTGGTCGTGCCGAAATCATCGGCGAAACCGCCGACAAAAACGTCCTGCAGGGCACGCAGTGTGGCCGGATCCACCGTATAGGCTCCTTCCTTCTGCAGCTTCTCCATCCAGTCGCGGATGGTCTCGGCTTTGCGGCCGGTCAGTTCGAACAACAGACGCTCCAGGTTGCTGGAGATCAGGATGTCCATCGATGGCGTGTTGGTCTTGAAAAATTCCCGGCGCCGGTCGTAGGTCCCACTGCGGATGAAATCAGACAGGACTTTGTTTTTGTTGGAGGCACAGATCAGCTTGTTGACTGGCAAGCCCATGGCCCGGGCGTACCAGGCTGCCAGGATGTTGCCAAAATTTCCGGTCGGAACGACGACGTTGATCTTGACACCGGGTTCGACTTTTTCCCGGGCTAGCAGGTCGGCATAGGCTGAAAAATAATAGACAATCTGGGGCACCAGGCGTCCCCAATTGATGGAATTGGCAGAGGATAGCAGAACACCTTGGGCTTTCAGCTCTTCGGCCAGGATCTTGTCATTGAAGATCATCTTGACGCCGGTCTGGGCGTCGTCAAAACTGCCCTCGACTGCCAGGACATGGCAATTGGCCCCCTCTGTGGTGACCATCTGGAGTCGCTGGATCTCGCTGACGCCTTTGGAAGGATAGAACACGATGACTTCTGTGCCGGGGACATTGGCAAAGCCTTCCAGGGCTGCCTTGCCGGTGTCGCCGGAAGTTGCGGTGAGGATGCAGACCCGGGAGGTCTCGCCGGTTTTGCGAATAGCCGCCGTCATCAGGTGGGGCAGCAGTTGCAGCGCCATATCCTTGAAAGCAGCTGTCGGGCCATGCCAGAGCTCGAGCATGTATTCCTTGTCGTTATACTTGTTGAGCTGGGCCAGCGGAGCTGGATCCAGGCCAAATTTCTCCTCGGCATAGGCAGCACTGGCAAATTCGCGCAGTTCATCCCGGGTGAAGTCGGTCAAAAACAAGGCCAGGATCTCAACGGCTCGTTCGACATAGGACTTCCCTGCCAGGGCCAGAATCTGGTCCAGGCTGACAGACGGGATGGACTCCGGAATAAACAGGCCACCATCGGGGGCGATGCCAAGTTTGATTGCCATGGCGGATGGATAGCGGATGTCACCACCGCGGGTGCTGATGTAGTTCATGGTACATACCTCCTGTGGTTCAGGCGACTGCTGGTGTGGTATCAGTCACTGGAGACTGGCTCGTCGTAGTTGGAAGTGCACTGGCTGTCGTACCATCCGGTGTGGAAAATCCCATTTCAGACAAGCGGATTTGGGCATAACCGGCGATTTCGCGGCCAGGAAAATGTTCAATCACGAGTTCGTAATAGGGCCGGGCCTGGTCAAATTGACCCAAGGCCTGGTGGTTGCGGCCACAATAG
Source organism: Eubacteriales bacterium (assembly GCA_028684955.1). Taxonomy (GTDB): domain Bacteria; phylum Bacillota; class Clostridia; order Saccharofermentanales; family UBA5734; genus UBA5734. The sequence continues at coordinate 5,220 of JAQUEY010000093.1, read as the reverse complement.
TAGGCGACTCCTCCGCCGTAGTAGAGCGGCTGCAGGGCGTAGGCTCTCAGATAGAAATCCAGAGAGGTCTGGTAATCCTTGCTCTCATAAGCGCTGTGGCCCGAGACGCGCAGAGCTTCTGCGGCCTGGACCCGGTACTGGTCGAGGGAATCGAGGATGCTGGAGTGGAGCACCTCGACAGTCATGGGTACAGCTGGAGATTGCAGGGCAGGGTCGAGGCTGGCACTGGCCTGGCTCATTTTCAACAGGTTTTCAGCTGCTGCAACCGGGTCGGTCTGGCCGAGGATCAAGGCAGCCTGGTATTCGCTGTAGACTTGGGTCAGCAGATCTGTCGAACTGCTTGTACCGGCAGCCTGGGAGGTCTCGACCGGTATTGTTTCAGAAAGAGCTGGTGATGTTTCTGGAGGACTGACTGTCGTGGTCTCGTCAGCAGCCAGGCTCTGCTCGGATGTGGCCATGGTTTCACTGACGGGGGGTGCGATAAACCGGGCGTAGTCAGCCAGCAGTTCGGCAATTTGGGGATTTCCGGCCGAAAGTACATCCAGTCGGTCCAGTAAATAGGTTAGCCGCTCACTGGAATCCGGGGTTGCTGCCGCGGTCCGGTCGAGGATCATCCGGGAGACGAACAAGCCCAGGACCAATACCAGAATGACGCCCAGGGAAATTCCGGTGACCAGGACGATCCGGCGCAAACGCTGGCCGGGCGTGGCTTCATCCGCAACAAACGTTTCCTGCGGCTGGCTGCGATCTCCATGGCGTACGACTTCGAGCACTTCCTTGCGGCTGGCCATTTTGGCCTTGCCTGATTTGCGGGTCTTTTCCAGGATCGGGGCTCCACTGGCCGGACGACCTAGCAAATTCACATGGGTCGGGGCCAGAGTCTCTTGTTCGCTCTGGATCGCATCGACTAAAGCGTCAGCCAGCTTGGTATCGTCAGGCCGAAGTCCAGCCAATCGGGAGCGATTGACCAGCTCGGTGGCAGCCTCGAACCGTTTCAGGTCGAACAGGCAGGTGGCATAAAGCAGCCCGGCAGGGCCAAACAAAGGGTATTGGATCACCAGTTTGCGCAAGGCGATCTGGGCAATGTCCGCACTGTCGGCGCGCAAATTGGCCAGCGCACGGTTGTAGCTCGCAATGGCGGCTTCCATTTCACGTGGCGGGGCAAAAATTTCAGCTTCCTCCAATGTGAGGGGGGCCAGTTTCTTCAGATGGTCCTGCCAACTCAACTAAGCGGATCCTCCCGGTCTATACTCAGATGCTGCCTGATCCTGCTGCGAAAGTGGCCAACCAAGTACAGGGAACCGAATGCGCAGACGGCCGCCTGTTCTTCTGCGGCCAAATCCAGAGCCTGCGAAAGTCCCTGTAGAGGATCGGCATAAGAATGGATCGTATCCGGGATATTATAACCGTAATCCACGCGGTTTTTCAATTCCATGATCGTTTCAGCCAGACGATCGGCTGGCAAAGCTCTGGGGTTGTCCGGCGTCACACAAAAGATCGCCCGGACTTGGAACGTGCGACCTCGCCACAGCGCATCCAGCATGGCGGGGTAATCCTTGTCTGACAGCAGGCCAACGACAAAAACAACCGGCTGGCTTGGCACAAGCTGGTCCAGGGCATCGCCCAGCGCCTGAGTGCCCTGGGGATTGTGGGCACCATCAACCAGGACGAGCGGCCGGCCAGGAAATACCTCGAGCCGGGCAGGCCAGCGCGCCTGGGCGATCCCGGATGCAAGTGCAGCTGCAGGAACAAGATCCTGGAGCGCCTGGATGGCCAGTGCTGCGTTCAACGGCTGGAACAATCCCAGAAGACGCGTCCGGTAGGTTTGACCCTGGAAAGAAAACAGTTGGCCTGAGAGCTGGTATTCGATGCGTTCGATCTGTTCCGGATGCAGCACAGTCAAGGGCGCAGAAAGCTCGCGGCAGCGATCGATGATGACCTGAAGGGCATCCTTGGCCTCTCTCGCATGTTCAGGATTGGCTGCCACCGGATCATAGAGAAAAACAGGACAGCCGGATTTGATGATGCCTGCCTTTTCCGCGGCGATAGCTGGCAACGTATCCCCCAGGCGGTCCATGTGATCGTATCCGATCGCCGTCAAAATCACCCGCTGGGGTCTGGCAATCACATTGGTGGAATCAAGCCGACCACCCAGACCGGTTTCCAGGACAACCCAGTCGCAAGCCTGCTGCTGAAAATGGACAAAAGCGGCTGCCGTGATCAGTTCAAACTCGGTCGGGTGCTCTTCGCCATGATCGATCATGGTATCGACGGCCATCCTGATCCGGGTCATGATCCGGGCAAAATCATCTGGTCCGATTTCGCCTCTTGTTTCGTCAGCCACCAGTTGGTCCAGCCCGCCAGGGCCATCCATGATCCGGATCCGCTCCGTAAAGCGTTCGATATAGGGGGATGTGTAGAGACCGACTTTGGCACCACTGGCAGCCAAAATCGATGCGCAGTAACTGGATGTGGAGCCTTTGCCATTGGTTCCGGCGATGTGGATGACCCGAAGACCAACTTGTGGCTGCCCGAGCAGCTCCAGGAGAGCTTGCATCCGCGCAAGTCCGAGCCGGATGCCAAACGTCAGGGCAGTCGTGATGTAGGCACGGGATTCTGCATAATCCATGATCAGCGATGGAGACCAGGGCGGTTTCCTGAATGGGCAGGATCCTGAGTCTGGTGGCGAAAAATGAAAAGCTTGCTCATGACGTAATTGCCCGCCACAACCAGGAACTGGGTCAGGACCTTGCTCACTGACAAGGACAGTCGGCCAATCGGAATTTCCAGTTGGATGCCCATCAGGTTGTACAGCAGATACATGGCCCCGTATTCAAACAATAGGGAGACCAGGATACGGGAACCGACGAAGCGGCGGAACTCCAGCCAGACCGGACCTTTGGACTGGAAGACAAACCAGCGGTTGGTGAAAAAGGCGAACAACAGAGCAGCTGAAATCGCCGGGGCATTGGTCAAATACCAGCGTTCAGGGCCGAAGACCTGGCTCAGCAACATGAACACCACCAGATTGACAAGAGTCGCCAGGACGCCGGCGATCAGGTAGGTGATGATTTCACGTTGCCAGATCAGTTTGAACAGTCGTTGGATCACCGCCTAGTCCACCCGGCGGATTTTCGGTGGCCGGGGCGGAGCGGCCCTGCCAGAAGCGATAGCCCGCTCGGCTGGCCGGACATAGGAGACATACGTCCAAGTCAGGAAAACAATCAGCATCAGGCTCAGAAGGCCCAGCACGATGGCAACCACCATCCAGAGATTGATACCGGTCGGATTGCCAGGAACCTGGCTGGCAGCTGAGTCCGTCAGGCTGGCGACAGGTTCCGCAGCCTGGCTGGACGTCTCGGCCGTGGTGGATGCTTCCTGGGATTCGATCAAAAGATAGGGGAAAATCATCTGCTTGTCTGGCTTGTACAGGAAAAATCCCTTTTGTCCGTCGCTGTCCATCAAATACAGCAAATACGTGTCTGTGTAGGGATCCTCTGGACCACCCAGTTCAGCCTTTTTCCAGCAATTGATTAACTGGTCGTCGATCGTGACGCTGGTCGCGGTGAAACCGTCGGGAACTTTGGCAGTTGCATCCGGCCGGATCAGGACAAATTCATGACCCGGGATGATGAAGGGGTTGAAGGCGTAGACCGAATTGAAATTGGAATCATAGAAGAATAAATTGGCCCCGGCAGTTTCGCTGTCGAGATAGATCAGGACCAGGTCACCCTTCTGGGATTTGAAAGCCTCCATCTGGACACCGCCGATGGCTATCGCGGTGCGATAGAAACCGGCCGGTGTTTCCAGAGATTTGGGCAGCGGCAGGACGGTGTAGGTGCCGTCGGAAAATTCCAGAGCAGGGTTGGCAGCAGCGGTTGTGGTAGCCACGGGTTCCGTCGTGGTTGTGGCGGTTGTGGCTCCGGAAGCAATCACGGTCACAGCGACCGACGTGCTGACCGGGCTTTCGGAATTGATCACGACATCAGAGGTTGCAAAGGTACCGCCACCCTCGGCTTTGGCTCGGAACGTCAGTTTGCACAGCTTGCTGGCATTGGCCACACCGGTGTCGCCGTAGGCGTAGACCGAGATGCTCGAACCGTTGTTGTCGACGGAACTGGCCCCATTGAGGCCAGTCAGGTCTGACCCGGAGACATAATCGAATTTGCCGGTATCAAAGCTGACTGTCACCTGGTAGGCGGAGACCGTCACAGCCGGCACGGACAGGAATGTGATCGTGACTGTCTTGCCGATTTCCACAGATTCGGCACTGGCGGTCACTTGGCCGATCAGGCCTTCCGCTTGTACGGGTTGAACAGGCGTCAGAACAACGGCCAAGGCCAGGAGCAGAGCCAGCAACAAAGGCAGGGTTCGGTAGCTTTTAATCAGGACTTGCATCGGTCCTCCGGTTAATGATTATTGATGGTCAATTTGTTTCGGACATGGGAGAACGCAGTCGCGACGTCCGTGATGTTGACCTTGGTGTTGCGGTCGGTATCCGCTGCTATCTGGTTCGGTGCGCCCAAGGTCTGCTTGCTGCGTATGTACTTGAACAAGGTGGCCACGTCGGTGATGTTGATTGAACCATCACCATTGACATCGCCATAGACGATCGCCGTATAACTGGCCAAGGTCTGGCTGCCCGCCATCACATTGATTTTCGAGCCCGTACCTATCGGTGCCGAACTGGCCAATGGTTTTCCAGTCGGGCTGAAAACCGACAGGGACGCACCTGACGGTACCGATACTTTATTGGAAAGCGTTGCCACCGTGTTCAGGCTGCTCGCCGGATCCAGGCCAGTGATCGTACTGCCGGAAATGGAATAGACATCACTCGTGATCGAGCCAGTCGGCAATTCGGTGTCACCACCTCCGCCGCCACCGCCACCCGTAGCGCTGGATGTCGTCGGGGCCGTGGTAGCAGCTGTGGTTTCAGTCGGAGCGGTCGTAACCACCGGAGCAGTCAAGTCAGGCATGACCGCTGGCAGGTAGGTGGTTGTCGGGGATGGAGCTGGGGTTGGGGTAGGCGTCGGGGTTGGTGTTGGAGTGGGCGTCGGAGTCGGAGTCGGTGTGGGCGTTGGAGTGGGCGTGGGGGTGGGAGTCGGCGTCGGGGTGGGCGTTGGGGTCGGGGTTGGCGTAGGTGTTGGGGGTGGCGTAGGTTCAGGCGTAACAGACGGTTCCGGTGTTACCACCGGAGTCGGCTCAGGGGTGACGGATGGA
>JAQUEY010000092.1 GCA_028684955.1 Eubacteriales bacterium | reverse complement strand
GTGTCTAGCTATGTCAATCGGGTTCAACTTGTCGGGCAGCCAAAACATCTGTCATAAATAGCTGATTGTGTCGTTTCATATAACGTGTAATAATAACTATATTAATATGTTATTATTACTCTGGTTTTATGGGTGACATGAAAATAACACGATTTAATTTCATCTCGACTCTGATCATCGTGGTTATCGCTTGCATCGGACTTTTCGTTTCAGAAGAAAAGATCCAGAACATTCCAGATGCCGAAGGCGCTTTCGACATGGCGCAATTGCAGCCAGGATATCTGGTAAAACTTCAGGGAGACTGGGAATTTCATGCCCAGCATCTTTATGATGACCTCCCTTCCCGACCCACTCAAGTGGAAACCCACTCAAGTGAAAATCGTCCGGTTCTGGTGACAATACCCCACCAGTTTGAAACCGGCCACCTGTATCCCAATCCTTCCTTTGGGTACGGAACCTATCGACTGAATCTGAAGAATCTGAACCCAGATTTTGATTACGGGATTTTCATCCAGGAAGAGTCGACCGCCTATCGGTTGCGGGTGAATGGTCAAGTTTTGATCGAATATGGCCAAGTAGGTAAGAATGCGACTGATTACCAACCTGGTTTGAACCCTCGCTGGGCCATTTTCCGTGCCGATCCTACCGGGCACGCCGAACTGGTCATGGAACTAGCAAACTATGACGATCCAAGGGGCGGGTTTTGGTCAGTGCCAAAAATTGGGCGTGCCCACGACGTTCTGAGGGCTTATGGCCGCGAACAAATGGTTGAAATGTTCCTCTTTACAGCCAATTTGATCATGAGCCTGATCTTTGTGGCCCTGTATGCCAAATCCAAACAAGACAGACACATTTTGTGGCTGGCGATCTTCACCTTTTTGATCGGCTTTCGTATCCTGCTATCCGGAAACAAGGTGATCTCATTTTTCTATCCGTTCCTTAACTGGAACCTATCGATACGCATGCTGTATCTGATCGGTTTTCTGCTGTTGCCGGTTTTCCTTTGGATGCTGCAAGCCATAAAATACTGCAAACCTTTCAAAATCATCCATCTTTCAGCCATCCTGCTGACTTCTGTTCCCATCGTCCTGACCATTCTCGCGCCTGTTGAAGTCTTTCTGGGCTATTTTGAAATCTACAAATACTTGATAGTCCTGGCGTCGCTGTACACAATCTACGTCGTCGGCCAAGGCATTCGTTTTCGTAAATCCGGGGCAGAAATCATCGCCCTGGCCTTTGCTTTCCTGATTGCCGGAGCCCTGGCGGAAGTGTTCTGGGGCGTTGAGCGTTACCCATACATGATGGGTTTCTCAGCACTGGTCATGATCGGACTCTTTTTGGTGGTTCAGATCGAAAAATTTCACACCATCAAAACCATCAAAGAAAATCTGGAAACGGAAATCGTCCTTGACAAGCTGACTGGGGCCTTCAATCGACAATACCTCGAACATTATCTGGAGCAAATCACCCGGGAAAATGAACGTCACGCGCAACCACTTTCCCTGATCTTGATGGATCTGGATCATTTCAAGCGGATTAACGACAGGTTCGGGCATGACATGGGCGATCAAGTCTTGGCCAAAACTGTGGCAACGGTCAAGAAAGTGATCCGGTCGACTGACCAAGTCATTCGCTGGGGCGGCGAAGAATTCCTGATCTTGGCCAGGAATTCAGATCTCTTTGGCGCCAGAATTCTGGCTGAAAAAATCAGGCTGGCTTTAGCCGATGCTGATTTAAGTCCGGTCGAGAACATGACAGCAAGTTTTGGGGTGACTGAACGCTTTTTTGCTGAGCCGACCGACATCTGGTTCAAAAGAACCGATCTGGCACTGTACCAGGCAAAAAATGCCGGCAGGAATCAAGTCGCAGCCTGGAATCCCAATGACCCTTTGCCGATCCAGCTGCATCGGATCGAATGGCAGCCCAAGTGGGATTGTTGCGACGTCCGCATCAATCAGGAGCATCGCAACCTGAACGATCTTGCTAACCGGTTGATCGATGCGTTGTCCCGGGGTGAGGACGAAAATGCCATCCAGCATCGGCTTCAAGATTTGATGGATCACCTGGCAAACCATTTCAATCATGAAGAAAAAATACTGAAAGAGAAGGGATATCCTGATCTTGAACAGCATGCTAAAAGGCATAAGGATCTATTAGCCGAGGCTTCAGAACGCCTCAAGAATCACTGGGAGAAAAAGCTGGACCTGAAGGAACTGGTTACGGCGATGATTGGCAAAATGGTCCTGGGACATTTACTGATTACGGATTCAAATTATTTTCCCTATCTTCAGAGTAATCAGAAAAGCACCTCCTCCAAGATCGCACTGAGTAAAGTCCAATCTTTAGAGCTATAAGCAAAGCCCGGTTATGGATAAGCCGGGCTTTGCAACAATCAGGAATTATTTATTTCAGGTGCCTGGCACCAAAACCATCGCTACAAACGGCGTATCTTCGCTCGATGTCCCGACATAGACCGTATATTCACCTGGCTTGACCACGAAGTCATTGGCGGCGCAATCCCAGACACCCAGCGGGTGGTGGGTCGCCGCTGGATCGATGGTGAGGGTCAACTCGCGGGACTGGCCGGGCTCGAGGGATACCTTCTGGAAACTGACCAGGCGCTTGGGCGGCTGTCCATCGACGGGGATGCCAAGGTAGACCTGGACAACTTCGGCTCCGGCGACCGGGCCGGTGTTCTTGATCGTGATTTTCACGGTGATGGGCGTTGAGCCAAACATACCTTGCGCGAAAAGCAGCTGTAGTTGTGATAGAATGAGCGCTATCCGGCGAGTTCGTGGGGGGGAACATATATTCGTAATCAGATTTGTCAAATATGATGCAGACCCAAAATCGCTCATGTTTGCAGACACAAGCGAACTTTTTATCGATCTTTACCAGGGCGATTCAGACATCGCGCTGCGGGCACTAGACCGGATCACCTATTTTATTCGCAAAGGAAATGCGGATGCTTTCAAAAACCTGATCCGCTATAACCATGAACTTGGTCCGGCAACGACCCTCGAGGACGTTCACTATCGCGTCGAACTCATGGATTGTTTGGCTTCTTTGCCGAAGCACCCGCTGATTGTAGATGCTTTAGTCCAGGAGCTTACCCGGACTCCGTCAAACAACACGACACGACAGCTGTACACCAAAATTTTGAAAAGACTTAGCCAGTATCCACAAGAGGATATTGAAGGACCACTGACCAGATTACTGGAGCAGGTCACATTTAGTAGCAAAATCAAACGACGCATCATGGAAGTAGCCGGTCTGATTGAACCTGAAGAAGATACGCACGACTTCCTGATCTGGTTCTAAGTAGCTCAAATGACGCATTTGCATGCTACATTCAGGCTGAGGCAACACATAAATGATTCTATCTGTTTATGTAATAGAATCATTCCAGCTTAAAATAACTATTTCACCTCCATTTTACATAATGCTTAATATTCCCTAACGATCTCTCGCTATGATGAGTACATGGTCAGCACACAAACTGACCAGATGCTCTTCTTCCTTCATATAGAGACCAAGGCAAAGATCCCCAGCGAACAGATGCGAGGGGCATTTTTGTATGTACGGGACGACAGGCGATGCTTTTCAGCAGGCTAGCAGCCAGATTACACCCGGATTACACAAGGTTATTAGCATATTTGTCAGTGTTTTGATTGATATATTTGCTTATAAATGATAATATCTAGTTGTAACTGGAGGTGAACACTGTGAGTTCCATTTTGGGTGCCATTCAAAATACCATTTCAATTTCCCTTTTTAACCGTGGACTTGCGGGTAAAATCTTTGACGAGGTCAAACGAACCGGCGCAAAAGTCGTCATGAAAAATAACACAGCTGAATGCGTTCTGCTTTCGCCCGAAGACTATGTTCATCTGATGGATGAGGTTAACGACGCCCGGCTTCTTCTGCTTGCGAGTGAACGGATGGCAACCTTCGATCGGTCTGCGCTCATATCCCAGGATGATCTCGATCGCACATATGGTTTCACCCCTGAGGATCTTGCGAATGCTGACGAGGTGGAGTTTGAGTGAACTGGACCGTTGCCTACCTGCCTGAAGCCGAGAAGGATTTTGCAGAATTGGATGGGAGCCAGCGCAAGCTCATTCGCAAAGCAATTGCCAAGGTGAGTCAAAATCCATTGCCAGACTTTGAAGGTGGCTTGGGCAAACCCCTTTCCAATAAGCGCGGCATTGAACTGGCAGGATTCCTGAAAATCAAACTGAAGGCATCCGGCCTCCGCATCGTTTACAAGTTAGAGCGCCGCGCAGAAGAAATGTTGATTGTCATCATTGGTGCCAGAGCTGATGAGGAAGTCTACGAATTGTCTCAGAAGCGAATCGATCAACACAATCTGAGATAGAGACCCAAAGCAAAGATCCCCAGCAAACAGATGCGATTGGTATTTTCGTGTTTACCCTTCATTCTTTCGGATGGTTCCGGACGCTCGTCCCTTCGAAGGGGTTGACCAGTTTGGACAGATAGCCGCCCTGGAACCGGGTCGGAGCGTAGGACACAACGAAGGCATTGGGCTCCGACTGGTTGATCAGGTCGAGACACTCTTTTTCTTTGCTTCTACGGGTCAGGATTTCCAGTTGATAGCGTTTGCCCTCCCGGCCTTCACCGACAAACACCGTGACGCCGTAGCCCCGTTCGCGCAGTAAAGTAATCAGCTGTTCGTTGCTGTGATTGATGTTGACAGTAAAAATAAGATAGCCGATGGCCAGCTTTTCTTCGATCAGCATGCCGATGGCCAGGCCAATGCCATAGGCCAGGGCATAGACGACCTTTTCCAGGAGCGTCTGATCGCCCGACAAAACGATGCTCAGGCCCAGAATATAGACCAGGACTTCGACGAAACCGATCACTGCTGTCAGCAGCTTGAGATTCTTGATCATGCAGATCGAGCGAAAGGTCATGAGCGGCACATAGAGCAGTTGAATGGCAATGATCAAAAGCAGTTTGGACATGGCTCTCCCCCAGCAGGCATTTTTGTTTCTGGCATGATTAAAGCGCAAAGACTCGTCGAGCCCAAAGTCTGTCAGCCAGTCAGGCTGCCATTAACTCGATGGCATGTTTCGTATATGGGTTTATTTCCCTACGCAAACTGGCCTTATCAAATCGAGTGATTTCGCTCGTTTTGATAAGGCCAGTTTGCATAGGGAATCGCCGCACCGTGTATAATGGTCAAAAGCACAACTCTGACCGGTGCAACGGATTCTTTTTCAAACTGACGTTGAAAGGATGTGGGCTATCTGGCCAAGCTTAATTTCAATCCCAAGGCCGCTGGGGAGGTCGATCTGGACCATGAAACGAGAAGCTTTTTCCTGATCCTGGGCCTCGCACTGATGGGACTGGCGTTCTTTTTCAACACGCCGGCTGAGATCTGGGCAGGAAGCATCGTCATCCTGACCTCTCCGGCCAACCTGATCACCGACTATTTCGAATTGGCCAATATCGGGGCTACTCTGATGAATGCCGGTTTCATGACCTTGACCAGCCTGGTGCTGGTGCGGGTCCACCAGGTGAAAATGACTGGCGCGATCGTGGCGGCGATTTTCACCGTGGCTGGGTTCTCCTTTTTTGGCAAGAACATCTACAATTCGATTCCGATCATCCTGGGGGTCATGCTGTACGCCCGGATCGTGCGCCTGCCATTCAACCGTTTCATGTTGCAGGCCCTGTTCGGCACAGCCCTGGGGCCTTTGCCCAGCGAGATCACGTTCAACCTCGGCCTGCCCCTCGCCCCCGGCCTGATCCTCGGCTTTTCTGCCGGCATCCTGGCCGGACTGGTCCTGCCGCCGCTGTCCGCCCATTTCCTGCGCTTTCACCAGGGCTTCAGCCTCTACAACATCGGCTTCACAGCCGGGATCGTCGGCATGTTTTTCCTGGCGATCCTCCAAGGATTTGGCATCGAGATTACAACCGTTGCCATCGTGTCTTCCGGCAACAATCTGGCGTTTTCGGTCATACTTGGCACACTGTTTGCCGGGATGCTGCTGTATGGCCTCGCGAAAAACCACTGGCGTCTGACCGGCTATCGTCAGTTTCTGGATCAGCCCGGCAAACTGGCCAGCGACTTCATCACGATCTCCGGGGCACCGCTAACCCTGGTCAATATGGCTTTTCTCGGCCTGATGGCAACCAGCTACATTCTCGCCGTTGGCGGTGACCTGAACGGTCCGGTGATTGGCGGCATCTTCACAGTCGTCGGTTTCGGCGCTTTCGGCAAGCACGTCAAGAATGTCTGGCCGGTCCTCGCCGGTGTTTTCCTGACCAATCTGTTCCATTTCAATGATCTGGCTGCGACACCCTCCCTGCTCGCAGCCCTGTTCGGCACCACCCTGGCCCCGATCGCCGGCTATTACGGCCCCCTGTACGGGATCTTGGCCGGAATGCTCCATATGGCAATGGTCAGCAACATCAGCTACCTGCACGCCGGGATGAATCTCTACAACAACGGCTTTACCGGCGGCTTTATCGCAGCCGCCCTGGTCCCGCTGTTTGATGCGTTCAAGCAGGTTATCAGCGATCGCAAGGAGGATTGAGGCCATGGACAAGGAAAAAAGACAGGCATTGAAAATTGCCGCCGAAATCATGCGCTATTTTCTCGACCACCAGATCGAACAGATGAAGGTTGACTTTGATTTTTCCGACCGGACCAATGCGATCACGATCTCCGGCGAAACGCCAGCAAAGCCGGGCGATCTGGAGCAACTGGCCGCAGCCCTGAAAGACGGCCGCCAGCCGGAGCTGGATGAATACTATCATGATCTGCTCGGTTCCGACTCCAAAAACCAGGGATTCCATTTGCTGGGTGCCATGGTCGACATCGCAGAGGTCCACTACCACGGCACCACCCTGACCATCCGCGTCAGCCGAAACCGGAGCAAGCGCTGAGCAAAGCGGGCCCTCAGCTGCTGATTTCCGGACAAGGCGCCTGCCCACGTTCCCGGTTCAGCGACCGGATGCCGAAGTAAAACCAGATGCCGGTGACCAGGGTGGCGATCCCGTCGGCAAAGGGCGCGGCGTAGAGGATGCCGTTGATGCCCCAGAGCTGTGAGAAGACAAGGACGGCTGGCATCAGGAGCAGGACTTGGCGAGTCAAGGTCAGGACCATGGCCGAGCCGGGGCGGCTGATCGCCTGGAAAAAATTGGCCCCGAGGATCTGGAAACCGATGAAGGGCAGACACCAGAACCAGGTTTTAAGCGCGTGGCTGCCAAAGCGTATGAGTTCAGGCTCCCGGTTGAACAGGGAGACGATCTGGACCGGGAATAGCCGGGTCAGGATCCAGCCTGAGAGCACAATAGCGGTGGCGGCGATGATGGCCAGTTTTTCCGCCGCCTTGATGCGGTCGAATTTTTTCGCCCCGAAATTGAAACTGATGATGGGGGACACGCCCTGGTTCAGGCCTGTGATCGGCATGAGCAAGATGGTCTGGACACTGTTGATGATCCCCATGCCGGAGACCGCGATGTCGCCGCCGAAGAGCAGCAAATTTTTATTGAGGATCACATTGAGCAGGCTGTTGCTGGCCTGGAGCAGGAAACCCGGCAGCCCAAGCGCTGTCGCCTTCAAGACCACGGCCTTTTTCAGGCGCAGGTAGCGCAGCTGCAGCTTATGCTGGCTGCGGTTGCTGAGGAAATAGGCCAGGATCCAGATCGTGGACAAGGCTTGGGACAGGATGGTCGCGAGGGCGGCTCCGGCCATTCCCATGTCAAACACGTAGATAAATAATGGATCGAGCAGGATGTTGGTCCCCGCACCGACAAACATGGTGATCATGGCCAGGCGAGGCTGCCCGTCGGCTCGCAGGAAATTGTTCATCCCGATGTTGAGGACTTGGAAAAGGGCGCCGAAAAAGATCACGCGCATGTACGACGTGGCAGAGGGCAGGATCGTCTCGCTGGCGCCAAACAAACGCAGTAGAGGATCGAGGAAGATCTGTCCCAGAACCATGAACGAGACACCACTGATGCACAAAATGGTGAACATGTTGCCCAGAACCTCGTCCGCGGCTGCCCCTTTCCCCTCCCCCAGCCGGATGGCAAACAAGGTGGCTCCACCGACACCAAACAAAATGCCGATCGAGAGCAGGAAAATCATGATCGGAAAGCCGATCGTGATTCCGGCCAAGCCAGTTGAGCCCAGGCCGGGCGCGTTGCCGATGTATATGCGATCCACCACGTTGTAGAGGGCATTGACGACCATGCCGATGATCGCCGGAACGGAGAATTTGAGCAGCAGACTGGAGATTTCCGCCGTACCGAGGGGATTTTCCTGTTGCAGCCGGTTCATCTGCGGCCGGTTCATCCCTGCTGCCCCCACGTTCTGAAATCAGTGCCTTCGACCTTGTCAGCCATGGCCTCCAGCACCGCAAACATTGTCTGGACGGATGTTTCGTCGAGGCCGGCCGTCAAAAAATCAGTCCATTGCTGCAAATGGGAAAAGATCGTCTCCCGCTGCGCGATGGCTTGCCCGGTCAGGAAAATCTGGTTGGCTCGTCGGTCATCCGGGTCCTTTTCCTTGCGCAGGAACCCTTTTTCGATCAGTGACTGCACCACCCGGGCGGTAGCAGCCTTGTCAATGACGAGAAAAGACGACAATTCCTCCTGAGAAATACCGTCCCGGCCAAACAAATGGATCAAAACCGGCACCTCCGCCGCGGTGATGTTCAGCGGTTTGAGTACCACATTCAAATAAACCTGGTTTTTGCGATAAAGGATCGAAACCAGACGTCCCACACTCGATTTCATGGAGAGAAGCTCCTTGGCTATTAGTTGTTACGTCAACTATTTTAC
>JAQUEY010000091.1 GCA_028684955.1 Eubacteriales bacterium | reverse complement strand
GTGTTGTCGATCGCCTTCTGGGCGGCGGCGATGACTTCGTCGAGCGAGCCACCGCGGGCAGCCTTGGCGCCGCCGACTTTCCACATGATCACTTCTCCGGCCACACCGCGGCGGCGGTTGCGTTCGGTCTTGGGCGCAGAGGCCACGTCGTCGTTAGCGACCACAGTCTTGACCGTGATGCCATCATCGGCGGCCAGTTCGACACACATTTTGACGTTCATATTGTCACCGGCGTAGTTGCCGTACAGACAGGCCACGCCCTTGCCGGAATCGGCGGCGACGCAGGCATCGTAGAACGCCTTGGCGGTTGGCGAGGAGAAGACTTCACCCACGGCTACGGCGTCGACCATGTTGCGGCCGACATAGCCGATAAAGGCGGGTTTGTGTCCAGAACCACCACCGGTTACGACGCCGACTTTGCCGGGAACGGGTGCGTGTTTGTATTTGACGGTGCGGGGATTGTTCGTCGGGGCGACGATGTCGCTGTGAGCTTTCAAAAAGCCCTTGAGCATGTCCTCAACGACCATATCGGGGTTGTTGTAAATTCTCTGCATATAAGTCACCTCATTTGATTCGTGTAAATCGGGCTGTCTGCTGGCAAGCCTCTGTTCCCTGGTCTACACTTCAACAGCTGCCGTAGAACCGGTGTTCGTACTCGTTGATCTTGTCGACTTTTGCTGTTGATCCGCCACCTTCGAATTCACAATCGAGCCAAACATCCAACAGCTCGACAGCCAGTTTTTCACCGATCACGCGTGAGCCAAAGGTCAGGACCTGGCAGTCATTGCTGCGGCGGGAACGCTGGACGGAATACAGATCATGACCAACCGCAGCCCGGATACCCGGCACCTTGTTGGCTGTGATCGCCATACCGATGCCAGTACCGCAAATCAGGACGCCCCGCTCGTTCTTGCCGCTGGCAACCGATTCGCTGACCTTGACCGCAATGTCCGGGTACAGGACCGGCGTCTCGTCATAGACCCCGTAGTCGTCCACCTCATGACCCTTACTGACCAAAAACTTCTTGAGTGCCTCTTTCAAGGCAAAGGCTGCTTCATCACAGCCAATCGCAATTTTCATACAGAACCCTTTCATTTGCCAAAAAACGGACGGCGTCCCTTTTTCGGCATACCAGCCCAGACCTCCCCCGCCGCACCGGTCGGCAGGGGATGTCGGGTGTCTCATCAACAGGGGGTACCCTGGGATCAGTGTGTCAATTTCGTGCTGTAACCATCACGTATGTCCGGGATGGTTATGCACCAGATTCAGGGGATGAGGACGACTTTGAGCGAACCATCACCGCGGCCGGCCATGTCGAAAGCTTTTTCCCATTCGTCGAGGGCAAATTTGTGGGTGACGACGCCTTCGGTCGCGAGCTTGCCTTCGGTGATCCAGTCGATGACGGGCTGGAAGCAATACGGGCTGAGGTGGGCACCGAGCAGGTCGAGTTCCTTGCGGTCGCCGATGATGCTCCAGTCGACGGTCGTCGGTGCACCGAACACGGAGAATTCGACGAATCGGCCGAGTTTCCTGATTGCGGACAAGCCCTGGATGACACTGGAGGGATGGCCGGTTGCTTCGATGTAGACGTCACAGCCGTAGCCGTCGGTCATATCCATGATTTCCTTGACCGCATCGGTCTTGCCGGGATTGATCACCACATCGGCGCCAAATTTCCTGGCCAGTTCGAGGCGATCGTCTTTCATATCGAGAACGACGAGTTTTTTCGGATTCTTCATGCGCAGGTAGGTGATCATGCCCAGTCCGAGTGTTCCGGCGCCGGAAACGACGACGATGTCTTCATTGCTGACCGTGCCGCGGTCGACGGCGTGCTTGGAGCAGGCATAGGGTTCGATCAGGGCCGCTTTTTCAATCGGCAGGGATTTGTCGACTTTGTAGATCAGGGCGCCTTTGGGCAATTTCATGTACTCGGCCATGCCGCCGTTGACCTCCTTCTGGAAGCCGTAGATGTCATGCTTCTGGCACATCCAGTAGTGGCCATCTTTGCAGAATTTGCATTCCCAGCAAGGGACGATCTGGTCAGAGACGACGCGGTCTCCGATGGCAATGTCGCCTTTGAAATTGGGGCCGATCGCAACGACTTCACCATAGAATTCGTGACCGGGGATGAAAGGCGTGCGCACCCAGGATGGCTGGACTTCGTCACCCCAGAACATGGCAGCACCATGATGAGCCTTGGCGTCACCGGCACAAATGCCGCAAGCTTCGACTTTGATCAGGACGTCGCCTTCACCGATTTCCGGCACGGGGTATTCTGTTTCCAGCTTGTATTCGCTCTGGCTGTATGCAACGAGGGCTTTCATGGTTTTTGGAATCGACATAGTGGGTTCCTCCTGTAAATAATAATGGGGTTGTTTTGCATTTGCATGCTTGCTTGGAACAGACCGATTTCAGGCGCGGATCTTGTCACCCGTTTCAATGTCAAAGATATGGGTCTTTTCTTCATGGACTTTGATCCGGATGATGTCGCCCTGCTTGTAGAGGGTTTCATCTGACGTGATCAATGTCAGGTACTCATCACCGATACGGATACCGATGCGTTTCTCATCACCGAGATTTTCGAAAACAGCAATTTTGACGGGGGAGCCATCTTCTGCGATCAGCAAGTCATTGGGACGGATGCCCAATGTGACATGCCTGCCGGTTTTGAGGACTTTCGTGTATTTGGATGGGACAGCAATCTTGACCGAACTTTCCGGGAAGGAGAAATACAAAATATTGTCTTCCTCGGTGATCGTGACTTTGTTCAGGTTCATGGGTGGTTCACCGATAAAGCCAGCGACAAAGACATTGACCGGGTCATCGTACACTTCATAGGGCGTGCCAAACTGTTGCAGCAAACCGTCTTTCATGATGCAGATCTTGTCGGACAGGGACATGGCTTCGAGTTGGTCATGGGTGACGATGATCGTCGTGCAGCCGACTTCTTTGTGCAGACGCTTGAGTTCGGTGCGCAAAATCTGGCGCATCTTGCCATCCAAGTGTGAAAGCGGTTCATCGAGCAAAAGCAGCTTGGGCCGGCGAACCAGAGCACGCGTGATATTGACGCGTTGTTTCTGGCCACCGCTCAGGGCAGCAGGCTTCATGTCCAGAAGCTCTTCAACCTTCATCAGCGGCGCAATCCGCATCACTTCCTTCTTGATGTCTGCTTCACTCATTTTCTTGGCGCGCAGGTTGAAGGCGATGTTGTCATAGACGGTCAGAGGTGGATAGAGCGCATAATCCTCGAACGCCAGGCCGATGCCGCGGTCCTTGGGATGCAGGTGATTGATCAGTGTGTCATCAATGTAGATTTCGCCAGCAGTGATCTCCTCGAGCCCTGCGACCATGCGCAGAGTGGTCGTCTTGCCGCAACCCGAGGGGCCGAGAATGCCAACGAATTCGCCGTCCGAACAGGTGATTGTCAGGTCATTGACAGCAAAGTCAGCCAGTTTGCCACCCTTCTTTTTTTTGCGGTCATCGTACCGCTTAAAGACATTTTTCAATATGAGCTTGGCCATTTACTTCACCGCCTTCGTATACTGTGACTGGTTGTGGCGCACAACCAGTTCGTGATTTTCCGCGTCGAAGAACATGGCGTTTTTCATGTTGACCGAGACGAAAATATCGGAGTCCATTTCGGCATTGAGGTCAGGCGGCGAGACTGTCCGCAGGATGGTATCATTGACATCAACATTGAGCACGGCTTTATTGCCGATTGGTTCAATTGAATAAACCTGGCCATGGATGTCATGCTCTGATTGACGCTCAAAGCTGAAGTTGAGATCGATCGCCCGCAGGCCGATGTGGAACTGAGTTTTGCCGGTTGCTGCGAGGGCATCGTAAACATCTTCAGGAATATCGAAAGATTTGATCTGGTTTAAAAGCCGGACACCTTTGTTGCCACCATCCAGGACAAATTCGGCATCAATGATGTTGATCTCCGGCTCACCAAATAAGCGGGCGACAAATTCATTGACTGGTGTGTAGTACATTTCGTCACCCGTGCCGAGCTGTTCAATCTGGCCATTGTTGATGACCGCGATCCGGTCACCCAGGCTGAGGGCTTCCATATAGTCATGTGTGACGTAGATGGTGGTCGTGTTGAAATTGGCCTGCATTTCCTTCAATTCGGCGCGCATGAAATGGCGCAGCTTGGCATCGAGGTGAGCCAGAGGTTCGTCCATCAGGAAGACCTTTGGTTCGCGGACCAGGCAACGGCCGAGGGCAACACGCTGGCGTTGGCCATTGCTCATGCGGGCTGGCAGACGATCCATCAGGTGGTCGATCTTCATCAGGGCCGCTACTTTCATGACCCGTTCCTTGATGTAATCTTCATCTTTCTTGTACAACGGACTGCGCATGGGAGAGGCGATGTTGTCATAGGCCGAGATGTGTGGGTAGAGCGCATAGTTTTCAAAAACCATTGAGACATTGCGCTGAGCAGGTTCAACCAGATTGACGATTTCGCCGTCAAATTTGACCAGGCCTTTTTCCGGCAATTCAATCCCGGCAATGGTTTTGAGAATGGTGGTCTTGCCGGCACCAGCAGGACCGAAAAGGACAAAGAATTCCTTGTCGTGGACTTGGAGGGAAATATCATTCAAAGCTTTTTTCTTGCCAAAGCTCTTCGTGACATTCTTCAGTTCGATGTTTGCCATGGTGACACTCCTTAACCTTTGACTGCGCCGAAGCTCAGGCCACGGACGAGGTGTTTCTGGATCAACAGAGCCAGGATGACTTCCGGCAGGGCCGCAATGGTCGCAGCGACTGCCATCTGGCCGTAGTGAACGGTGTCAGAGGCAATGTAGCGCAGCGAAGCCACGGTGACCGTCTGGATGTTGAAACCAGATAGCTGCAGCGAGAAGGTGAAGCTGTTCCAGGCAAAAATGAAAGCCAGGAGGGCTGAGGCCACAAGTCCGGGTTTGATCAGAGGCAACAGGATTTTCCAGAAGACGGAGTACCAAGGGTAGCCATCGAGCTCGGCAGCCTGCTCGACTTCGACTGAGATATCTTCGAAATAGCCACGGACAACCCAGATCAGAAGAGGCATGGTAATCAGCTGGTAGACCCAGATCAGTCCAAGATAGGTGTCATATAGGTGCAGTTTCTGGTAGATCATGAACAAAGGCAGGATGACCAGGATTTCCGGGGCAAATTTGAATGACAGGATTGTGAAAGCCAGATCTTCCTTGTATTTGAAATTAAAGCGGGCCAATGCATAGGCGGCTGGAACACCAGCTATGACTGAGACGAGGACGGCGCCGCCGCTGACAATCACATTGTCAATAAAAGTCTTGATGTAGTCGGTACCGATCAGAACGGCCTTGTAGTTATCCAGCGTCGGCGTGAAAAAGAACGTCGTATTGAACATCTGCAGGTCGCTTTTAAAGGTGATCAGGGCCATCCAGAACAGTGGGAACAGGGCAAAAATCGAGTAGATGATCAAGAGCAGGTTCTGGATCAGGCGTGAGAGTAAGGATTGATTTTCTGAAAACATGCTTCATTTCCCCCTAGCTGTTGCCACTGGCTTGTTTCATGACCTTCTGCCAGTTCGCAACCAGCCGTTTGCTGATGATGTTGATGATCAGCCAGAGGGTCAGGATGTATGGCAGCGACTTGCCGAATTTCATGAAGGCGAAGCCGGTGTTATAGGCTGTGACCGACAAGTTCATCAACGTGTCGCCAGGGCCGCCTTTGGTCAGGGCGAAAATGATCGCGAATTCCTGCATCGCCGCCATCAGGCGGAAAATCAGAGCGATGTACAGGAATGGCTTGAGCATGGGCAAAGTCAAATTTTTGAAAGTGAACCAGGCAGAGCCACCATCAATGCGGGAGGCTTCAAACGGCGATTTGGGCAGGGACTGGATGCCGGCCAGGATCAGGACGATGACAAACGGGGCATAGACCCAGAAGTCGATCAATGCTGCTGTGAACAATGCAGTCTTGGGTGAAGAAGACCAGGTGAAATTGTAAATATTGAACAGGTTCAAAAATTTCTCGATGATGCCGACGGAGTTGTTGGTCATCAGCTGCCAGATCAAGGTGGCAATGACTGGGGCAATCATCAGCGGGAAAATCAGGACAACACGCAAAATTTTGGTGAAACGTGTTTCGCGGGACAGCAGGATGGCAATCCCCAGGCCCAGCAGCATTTCCGAGATCGTGGTGGCTGCGGCATATTGGATGGTGACCCAGATCGCATGCCAGTATTCCGGCGAAGTCAGCGCGTCGATCCAGTTGCCGAGTCCAATGAACTTCCAATTGGGAGAGCGGAATGAATAGTTGGTCAGCGAATAGAAAATGGCGGAGACGAATGGCACGAGAATGCCTATGGTGATCAAGAGCGATGGCGCGATGATCAGGTAGGGACGGGCGCGGGTCAGCCAGGGCTTCTTGTTGTACAAGCTGTTGTCCTGGGCGACCTCCGCTTCGACTGATTTTAATTTGGCCACGGTTTGGTACCCCCTGTTGTTAGAAGAGGGGACAGGGAGGATAGCCCCTGTCCCCTCAGAGAAGAAGAGTGGATAGCTGCCTGTTAAGATCGATTAGCCGACTTCGACGTCGCTGACGATTTCGTCCATCTTTTCCTTCAGAGCATCCATGGCTTCCTGGGTGGATTTGTATTTGCCACCGACGATGTCCTGGAGCGTAGCAGCCCATTCGGTTGTGGTTTCAAAGAAGTGCGGCTGGGGTGTGAACTGGATGCCGGTATTGGCGATCTGGGCGTCAAAGGTGGCGGCGAAGCCTTCAGCTTTGTCCAGGACAGCCTGGAATTCGGCAGATTCGAAGACGGACTTGCGGGCCGGGTCAACAACTTTGGCGTTGACAGATGCCCACTGGGTGTATTCCTTGCTGGTGAAGTACTGCATGAACAACCAGGCTGCATCTTTGTTCTTGGAGCTGGAGTTCATGGCAATAGCCCAGGTCCACATGTTGGAGTAGATGTCAGATTTGCCTTCAGGCAGCGGAGCAGGAACCCAAGCGATGTCGCCAGCTTCCTGGGAAGCGCCTTCAACGTTCTGGAAATAACCATTGCAGTCTGCGTCATAGAGCATGGCGGCCTTGCCAGCACCGAGGTCGGCACCAGCCTGATACCAGGTGTAGCTTGACCAGGACGGTGCACCACCGTCTTTGATCATCTGGACCCATTCGTCGGTCATGGCGACGGCTTCAGGGGAGTTGACTTTGGAAACGAGCTTGTCACCTTCGACAACGAAGTCCTGGGCGCCATAGGAGGCATAGGTGGTCATGTAGCCGGGGTGGATGGTGGCCCAGTTGCGGCTGCCGCGGATGGCCAGGGCATAAGATCCGGGACCATTGAATTCCTTGAGCTTGGGCAGGAGTGCTTTGAGCTCTTCCATGGTGGTCGGCGGGGTCAGGCCCAGGTCAGCAAAAACAGATTTGTTGTAAGCGAGGGAGTACATTTCAAAGCCGAGTGGCAGAGCCCACTGCGGACCGGAACCGGTCTTGTGGCCAGCGACGAGGTCCCATTGCAGGGAACCGACGATGCCCGGATAGAAATCGGCAAAGTCATATTCCGGTGAAGTTTTGCCAGCGTCATTGATGTAACCAGAGAGGTCTTCGACATAACCAGCCGGGGCATATTCCCAGACTTGGTAAGCACCGGTCATGAAGATATCCGGATCGCCCGATTTGCTGTTGAGGGCGGTGGTCACTTTGTCAAAGTAGTTTTCTTCAGGAGTCAGCGAGTATTCGACTTCGATGCCCGTCAGAGCGGTAAAATCAGGAATTTTCTGGATGATGGCTTCGGCATAGGGGTGCTGGTTGAACATGACACGGAGTTTGCTGCCATCTTGCTGTTTCCAGTCAAAGCCGGTTGCGGCTGCGCTGGTCTCACCGCTGTCAGCAGCTGCGGCAGTTGTTGTTGCGGCTGGAGCGGCGGTTGTCGCGGTGCTGCCACCACAAGCGGCCAGGGACAGGATCATGGCAATTGCCAGAGTCAGGGTGATGATCTTTTGCCAGTGTCTCTTCATTTCTATTCCTCCTGATTATTTTGGTTTGCCTATTGCGCAGATCCCACTAACCGGTGTTTGTAAGTTCTGCACAACAAGAAAACTTTCATGACGCCATCATAGAACAGTTTGCACAAGTCAAAAATCGATCCTGTTTCGTTTTTCCTAAAAATGTTTTTCCTTACCTGGGAATTACAAAGTCTATTTGCAAATATATTTTGATTTTTCCAAAAATATTTCTTATGCAATTTGCATTGATAATTTTTCCAACCGAAAGATTTGTTGGTCAATATGACAATGACCGCCCAAAGAAGGAATTCCCCGGGCGGCCATGTCAGGTATGACAGTTCGGCATTGCAGGATCATTCAGGACGGGCAGCTTTACTCCTGCGCACGGCCATGAACCCCTTCACACCCACCCCAATCAGGAAAAACACCAGGTAAAAGCCGAAATAGGCAGTAGCTGCCCAGGCGATTGTCTGACTGATCACGAGCGCAAAAGCCAGAAAAAGCAGCAACAAAGCCCAGACCGGCCGGATGGCCCACGTTTTGACCAGGAATCCGGCTACGCTGTAGATGGCTGGATAGGTGATGAACATCAAGGGTATCGGCTGCAGGAGATAAAAGCCGGCAGCAGCCGGGACAGCCAGGATAAAAACCCAGGGCAGCGATGCTGCGAAAAAGCTGCCCAGAATCAAGAGGACAATCGGGCGCAGCGGCACCGGGTTTTTCTTGATAATCGTATCTGCTTGAAGCATGATGATCCTCCTTGTTTTTTAGCTTGCTCCCATCGTATCTGCGTGAAGTTCTTCTGGCAATCAAGGATCTTTTGATTCCCTATCAAAATATTTTCATAAAAACCAAATGGTTTCGTATGGCAAATACCAGCATTTCG
>JAQUEY010000090.1 GCA_028684955.1 Eubacteriales bacterium | reverse complement strand
TCTCACAGCAAAAAGAATCTGTCAGTTCTTTGAAATGACAGATTCTTTTTTTTAGAGGAGGACGTCAATTGATGAATTCAGCGGGCAAAATGAATGTTGTAATATTCGACTTTGCCATCCTGGACGATGAGTCCGATTTCGTGATCTGGCTTTTCGTATGAACGGTAGGTGAAGGCGACCTGTTCCCCAATGAAGATTTCAACAAGATCATGATCGATGACAACCTTGAGATCAATGATATCGTCGGTCTTGAATGCAAAGGGTTTCTCGGCAACACGAGGGCCATCTGGTCCGGGGTTCTTGGCTTTAAAAATCGACTGACATGAGGCAGCCCAGAACGGGTCTACATCGGTTGGCATGTTTAGCAAGGATACGCGTTGGAAGCTGTTTTCGAAGGACAGAACGAGGCATTTTGCCGCATCGTGATCGGATTTGAGGACGAGTCCAAAATAGTCACGGCAATCGATCGGACGGATCTGACAACTCATCATGAAGCTCGGACCCTGGATATCGAAAAATCCTGCAGCGAAAGTACTTTCGCCCTCAACAACAATGGACTTGTCACCGTAGTTTGTGTTTCTTCCCTGGATCCCCTGATACTTCCAGTCGACTTCTTCATTAAATGTCCGGATGATTTCTTCAGGCATTTTGACGCTGATTTCACCGTCGTCGGAAGCTGTGATTTCGTGGGGAATGGCAAATGTGCCACCCCAGTACCACTCACCACTATCACTCTGATTCGCCCGGTCGTGAGCCCAGGCAAAATAGAAACGCCGCCCTTGGTGGTTAACCATGGACTTTGCAGCGTAAAAACGCCGGCCGCCGATGCCGTCCCGCTTGGGTGTGCGCCATGGACCATAAGGCGATTTGGCAACACGGTAAATCGTATCGACAAATTCAGAAAATCTGGAATAGGACAGGTACCAGTTGTCGCCGATTTTATACATCTCTGGGCATTCCGGGCAATTGGTATGGTTCGGTTCATAAATTGGCCCGTAATAGACCCAGTTGACGAGGTCGGTTGAACGGTAGAGGACTATGCAGCCCCGCCGAGTTACCGGTCCACTGTTCTTGCGGGCCGATAGGATGATCCAGTAGTGGGCATCTTCTTCATTGTAAAAGACATATGGATCGCGCCAGTCGAGGCTCTCGAACAAGCTGGTTTCAGGGACCAGGATAGGATTGCTCTGATCCTTGGTCCATTTGATGCCGTCCGGGCTGGTCGCATGACAGATCGTCTGTTGGTATTTGGCGCTGATGTTGTATCCGGTATAGAAGGCATGGTATTGACCTTCGCCATAAACAACTGCTCCGGTCCAACATCCACTGGCATCAGGTTCATCACCTTCACCAGGATAAAGGGCAGTTTCAAGTTCTTCCCAGTCAACCAGGTTGTCAGAACACGCATGGCTCCAGGTCGTTCGAAGTCGATCAGGATAAACAGTTGTCCCGACCGGTGGTGTCAGCGAAAAAATGTGGTATTTCCCGTCGTGGAAAAACGGAATCGCATCACCAGTCGAATCAGCATAGGTTGGTTTCCGATATATTTTCATAAAACATCTCCTAAAATCACTCAACTGTCAAACATGTGTTAGCAAGCGCCAACTTCAATTCAACCCTGTTGATATGCAAACATATAACAAAGGCGAAAAAGTAGCGATGAAAAACTGACAACCAGTGATTGTGTGATTAGCGATCGGGATCAGTGTTTGAGAAATTTGATCAGGTTATGTGGACATGTAGTAATTAATATTTGCGAGCCAGGAGTTTGGTGACAAAATTCTGGCGGCCCTTCTGGGTATCGATCAGCACAGCGATCATAATGATGAAGCCTTTAACGATCAATTGCCAGTAGGAGCTGACATTCATCAGGTTCAAACCATTGCTGATGATCCCGATGACCATGACGCCGAATATGGTACCACTGATGCGTCCGACACCACCAGACATTGATACCCCGCCCAAGACACAGGCTGCGATCGCATCGAGCTCATAACCTTCACCAACTGATGGCTGGCCTGAATACATACGCGAACTCAGTATGATCCCGGCAAATGCGGCCAGGAACCCTGCGATCGTGAAGACGATGATTTCCACCTTTTTGATAGGCACACCCGAAAGGTGGGCAGATTCGCGGTTGCCGCCGACGGCAAATATGTAAGTACCAAATTTACTGTAATTGAGCAGAATACTGAAAATCACAATCATTATGATCATGTAAAGGATAGGCAGTGGCAGGAAACCGATATAACCGGTTCCGATGACATTGAAACTGGAGTTCATGATCCGGGTCGAACGGCCACCGCTGTAGACATAAGCGATACCTTTCGCGACATTCATCATCGATAGAGTCACAATAAACGAGGGCACCCGGAACATAGCCACGAGCATTCCGTTGATGAAACCTGCAGCCGTGCCGATCAATAGGCCAAGCGAGATAGCCAGAACCATAGGAACTCCGTTGGTCACCATCAATCCGACAGTCAAAGTGCCGCACATCGCGACAATCGAGCCAACAGACAAATCGATGCCACCGAGAATCATGACCAGAGTCATGCCCAGCGCCAGATACATATTATTTGAAATCTGCCTGAATACCGAGATCAAGTTGTCATAGGTCAGGAAGACATCAGACAATAGCGAAAGCGCTATACCGATCAATAACAAGACAGCAATAATGCCAAGGTTGCTTCGAACAACATCAACTGCCATGCTGTTTGAAAATTTCTCATTCTTTTTCACGCGATTCCGCCTCCCGTAGCATATAACATGATATTTTCCTGAGTTAGTTCTGTCCGACCCAGCTGTTTGACTATTTGCCCATTGCGCACGACACAGACTGAATCGCTCATATTGATGATTTCCGGCAGTTCAGACGATACCAAAATAATTGCGATGCCTTCACTGGCCAGCTGATTGATGATGGCGTAGATTTCTGACTTGGCGCCGACGTCAACACCGCGGGTCGGCTCATCGAGGATGAGCAATTTGGGCTTGGTCGCCAGCCATTTCCCCAGCACGACCTTCTGCTGGTTGCCACCACTAAGCGAGGAGACCAGGGCATCCGCCGAGGAGGTCTTGATCCTAAGATCCTGCAAATATTTTTGAATGACATTCTTTTTCTTACTTGTACTGACAAGGAATCCCTTGGCCAAGTATTTCAGGCTGGCCAGGGTCAGGTTGAAGCCGACTGTATTATTCAGCATCAGACCCTGCTTCTTACGGTCTTCCGGCACCATGCCGATACCGAAGTCCGTCGCCTGCTTGGTGCTCCTGATCCGAACTTTTTTATTCTGAAGATAGACATCTCCATTGTCGAAAGGAATACCACCAAAGATTGCGGTCATAATTTCGCTGCGGCCAGATCCAATCAAGCCGGAAAAACCGAGGATTTCACCCGATCGAACCTGAAAGCTGACATTCTTGAATACGCCGTTCTTAGTCAATTTATCGACTGCCAGGACAACCTCGCCAATTTCACATTCTGTACGGGTGTAGAAATTCTTCAGGCTACGTCCGACCATCATGCTGACCAGCTCGTCGTGCTTTGTCTCGGTGGTTTTTTTAGTGCCAACATAGGTACCATCGCGGATGACGGTGATCCGATCGGAGATTTTAAACAGTTCTTCCATGCGGTGGGAAATATAGATGATACTGACATCGGCCTTTTTAAGTCGGCCAATGATTTCGAATAGTTTGTCGACTTCCTCTTCTGACAAGGATGAAGTCGGTTCATCCATGACCAAAATCTTTACATTGAACGAAATAGCTTTGATGATTTCGACCATCTGCTGCTGAGCGATGGTCAACTCGACGACCGGTTTGCGGACATCAAGGTTCAGTCCAAGTTCGCGAACCATTTCCGTCGCTCGGCTGTTGATCAGGTTGATATCTTTCAGGCCGAAACGGTTTAACGGTTCCCGGCCAAGAAAGATATTCGCGGCCACAGACAGATAGGGGACTAGGACGATTTCCTGATGAATAATGCCTATGCCGTGTTTTTGGGCTGCATGGACATTTTCCATTTTGACTTCGGTACCGCTAATGACAATCGTCCCACTGTCCGGGCGATGGATGCCGCCGAGGATCTTGATCAACGTCGATTTTCCTGCACCGTTTTCACCAAGTAAGGCGTGGACTTCCCCTAACTCGAGATCAAAATTGATGCCTCTCAAAGCATGTGTGCCAGAAAAGCTTTTTTCGATGTTTTTCATCTCAAGTACTTTTTGATGCACTTTATCACCTCTCGTTGAATCATATCGTATTGAAATTTTTAGCAAATCCCATTTTCAGAAAAAAGAAGGAGATAAAATCAAGCTCGCTGATCTTCTCTCCTTCTTTATCACTTCAGATCAGATCATAAAAGAGTCGGGTTTTTGGATTACTGCCACTGGCCAGCGGTCGCGGTGGCTTCTTCCTTAGTCATCAAGTGTGAAGGCAGGAAGATTTCAGGTTCGATAGTCTTACCTTCCAGAAGGTCGATGGCTTTCTGGAATGCGGTCTTGGCGATTTCAATCGGAACCTGGGCAGCAACAGCGGTGAATGTGCCATCAAGGAGGGCAGCTTTGCCGTCCGGGGAAGCATCAATGCTGTAGACGCCGACGCCTGTTTTACCGGAAGCTTTGATTGCTGCAGCGGCACCCATGGCGGACGGGTCATTGATAGCAAAGAATGCTTTCAGATTCGGGTTGGCTTGGAGAATGTCTTCAGCGATAGGCAGGGATGCGTCGAGGGCGGCTTTTCCGTTCTGCTGAGCGACAATTTTATACTTGTTGGCGTTGTCACCGAGACCTTTGAGGAAACCATTGACACGGTCAACACAACTTTCATTTTCCGGGAAGTCGAGGATGGCAATGTCGCCGCCTTCAGGCAGATCTTTGACCAGCTGTTGGCCAATCAATTCACCGGCCATAAAGCAGTCAGTCGCGATGACAGTTTTGACAAGTTCGAGGTCAGCATCGATAACAGGGGTATCAACGTTGATGACCGGGATATTCTTGGCTTTCAAGCCTTCGAGGCCCTGGCGAATGCCAGCAGAGTCGACTGGAATAACAAAGACAGCGTCGAATTTCTGATTGGCGACGTCGGCCATTTGGTTCAACTGCATATTTACATCATAGTCCGGATCAAGGCAGACATAATTATATCCTTTTTCTTCGGCCAGCTTTTTGAAGGTATCATTCATTGCACTTTGAAAGGTGTTATTCTGAGTGTTCGGCAGAAATGCGAAGCTATAGGTTTTACCTTCAGCAGCAGCTGTTGTAGTGGCGGCTTCGGTCGCTGCGGCGGTGGAAGTCGTCGCTGATGCGGCACATCCAGCCATTAGGGAAACTAACAGGATCAGGCATGCGGTGATTGCGAGAACTTTTTTCAACATAATACGTTCCTCCTGTAATTTTCATATCTTCCAAATTTTCTGAATCATCCAGCAATCGCAAGTTTTAAGCAAAATCAGAAGCGCGCTTTTTCCGTTTTTGGTTAAAATTTAGCTTTAGCTGAATATAATATCCAGAGCCAAAAGGATTTTTGTTCTTTTCCTCTTAGTCTTACGCAAAATATAGCATCGTCTATCGATCTTGTCAATATTCTTTCGTAAATATCGTGTTTAAATTGTGATATTGTACTGACAAGACATTTTTTCCTGTACTATTTACGTAAATATCTTGCCGATTGCCTTTTCTATCTCTTCCGGAGCTGGTTCATGATTTATTTCTCGCCAGGCGCGCAGCAGATTTTTCGGCAGGACCTGATGCGGTTCAACACCGATATACTTGTACGGGTTATTGCCCAGCAACGCTTTAGCCGTGGCTAAAGCAACCGCAACACCTTGCTCATAGGGTCTTTGCGTGCTCAGGCCGCGTACCATTTCACCATTAGCAAGATATTTCGAGATTTCCAGGTCGAGATCGAAGGTCACAATCGACACATCCTGGCGGTGGATTTCCTTGAGCGCCCGGATCGCTTCCAGCGCTGGACGGTCCCAGCTGATGTAAAGGCCTTCAATTTCCGGATGGTTCAGCAACATTTGCTTGCATACATCATAAGCCCGGTCGATTTCGTAAAAATTCTGGATGTCGACGATTTCGATATTTGGGTAATTCTCGCGGATGACCTGCTCGGCCATCATGTCCCGCAACTGCGTGCCATGAAATGGAGCGCCATGATTGATCATCCCGATCCTGGCCTTCTTGTGGTTCCGGAAATAATTTCCCAGGATCATGCCTGCATTCTGGCCGTTTTCCTTTTCATTGACTGAAATGCATGACGCGTAGTCTTCCTTGTGGAAGCCTTCCGGAATCGTGCTGATGAAAACTAGCAGGGTTTCCTTGGAGATTTCCTTGAATTTCTTCGCGGTCGCCTTGTCGTCAACCGGGATTGCGATAATCGCGTCCGGTTTCTGCATTTTGATGCCATCCAGCTGTGTTGCCTGGAGAGTCGGATCAAAATGGGCATCGGTCACCGTCAGGACTTTGACACCATATTTGTCGAGTGTATTTCGAATCCCGCTTTCATGCAGCCGGGACCAGTTGGTCCCGGTGAAATGGAACGAAATGGCCACTTTGAAGTCACCAGACTTGAGTCGCTCAATCTCCTCGGCTGTCAAAATCAAGGCATCCGGGGACACAGCCTTCTCGCCGAAAGGCCCCTGTCCGATGATCTGGGTCGATTTGCGGATCATAAGTTGGATCGGTACCCGTTCAACCTGGGGAACGACAGCCTCGCCATTGAGTTTCTGAAGGATGCGTTCGATCGCCAGCTGGCCCATCAATTCGACATCCTGGTTGAGCGTTGTCAAAGGAGGGGCTGCCAAAGCGCACCATGATTCGTCACCAAAGCCAACAACCGATAAATCCTGCGGACACTCGATCCCCAGGATATCCAGGGCTTTCAACAGGATCAA
Organism: Eubacteriales bacterium; assembly: GCA_028684955.1. Taxonomy (GTDB): domain Bacteria; phylum Bacillota; class Clostridia; order Saccharofermentanales; family UBA5734; genus UBA5734. Next base: position 1,982 of record JAQUEY010000090.1, on the reverse strand, counting down.
CGTCAATTTGTTGCCGCTTGCAATAAATGCTGTGGGGGACTCGTTTTCGTAAATATCGCGGATCAGCTGTTCACTGTTCGTTTCATTCTGGTCCAGCCGCACGATCAGGTTCTCACGAAAACTGATGCCAGACTCAGCCAAAGCGCGTTTATAGCCGCCCAGCCGTTCTTCAACGGTGCTGGATGATTTCTGTTCAATTAATAAGGCGATGTTTTCATGCCCGCGCCGGATCAGATGAGCGGTCGCAAGATACATCGCCTCGGCATTCTCGGCGGCGATCGAAGGAATCACACTGCTGAAAACCGAACGGTCCAGGCACAAAGCTGGAATTCCCGAATTGATCAAAGCCTTGTAATCGATCTCTTTTTCACTCGTCGGCACAAAAACTATCGCCGAGACCCGCTTGTTAGAAGTCAAGCCGATCAAAATTTGCTGCTCACGAACCAAATCGTCATTTGAAATGCAGATCGTCAACAGAAAACCATGTTCTTCAAAACCTTTTGACAAGATATTGGTCAATTGGGCATAAATCGTGCTGTCCAGATTCGGCACGATAAAAGCAATCTCCGACTGCTTACCAATTTTGAGTTTCTTCTTTTTGTTAGCCAGTTTATCAATATAGCCAGATTGTTCTATGATTGCTTCTATTCGCGCCGTTAGTTCCGGGCTTACATAGCGAGTCTTGTTGATGACATGTGAGACCGTTGCGATCGAAACACCAGCTTCATTCGCAATGTCAAGAATTGTGATTGCCATGGTGATCTCCAGACTATTTTTACGTAAATATTAGCACCGACATTTTTATCTGTCAATTTTCAAGTCAACAAGGACCATTAAAGACCGATTTTTTCTGGATTCATTTAAATTGTACTGGATGCCCTGCCGATAATTAAATATTCCGGTGCGACTATGCCGTGATTCCACCCCATCCGGACTGGGGGCTCATTTCATCCGGAACGGGTACTCAACTTAAGCCAAATTACTTATTATGTGATACGGAAATTGGAAAAGGTAAACAAGAGTCAACAAATTGAATTTATCGGAATGTAAAACTGCACCAGTAAACACTCAAACTTATATTTTGATGTTCATTTGATGTTTATCGCCACAAACCTGGCAAAGATTCGCCTGAGATCACCTTGAATGATTTGAACAATACGCCCGAAAACAGGCGATCGCAAGCAATTGTCGTTGATTAATAATTAGATACGTATGCTTTCCTAAACCGCAGGCCGGAGGTTCGACTGCTTTTGCACAATGACAACTCCTAAGCGAAAATTGGTGCGATAATTTTACACGAATTCAATGCTACAGGGTCCTAATCAAATCGCCAAACCACTGAATTCTAACTGCGTCGGATTTTTCGATCAGCAGTTGCTCAAAATCACAGCGCTTTCGGGACAGATCGGTTGATTCCACGATTTAAAGCAGCCATTATTTTCATGGCACAAAGAACGGTAACCGGCGCAACCTCCCAATAGATTCAATCATATTCGATCGTATGCCTCCTTTAGCAGATTTATTTGACCGCAAATTCAGGTGTATAGTATTAAGTAAGCACGGTTTCGCAGGTGGTCATTTCCGAGGGGGGCTATCATGAGCAAGTTCTTCGAATTTTTTAAATCACACCGCAGAACAACGATTATCGCTGTCGTTGCCATTTTGGCTGTCAGTGTGATTTTGGGTGCCTTGGCTTTTCAGAATATGATTAATTTTTCAAGCCAGAAAGAGCCCAATGTCACGGTCCTAGCACAGAAAGATTTAAATCAGGTCATCACGACTAAGGGTGTCCTGCAGAGTACCGACAGCCAGTTCGTATTTACCAGGCTTTCTACCAAAGTAAACCAAGTGCTGGTAAAAACCGGCGATGTAGTAAATGTCGGCGATGTGCTAGCTCGCCTGGATCCAACGGACTATCAACAGTCGGTTGATGATATCTATAATCTAATAGCTGACACCGAAGCTCAGCAAAAAGCACTACT
>JAQUEY010000089.1 GCA_028684955.1 Eubacteriales bacterium | reverse complement strand
GCAAGCCTCCGCTGGCCTGTTCTCCAGCGGTCTGGACGCCTGGTGGTGTGATTGCACAGAACCGTTTGAAGGGGACTGGAAAGGCGCCATGAAGCCAGAACCGGAGGACCGGATCGCTTTGAATTGCGATGAAGCCCGGCGCTACCTCGACCCGTCCCTGATCAATGCCTATTCCTTGGTCCATTCCCAGGGCATCTATGAAGGACAACGGGCTGAAACGGCCGCCAAACGAGTTCTCAACCTGACGCGCTCCGCGTATGCCGGCCAGCATCGTTATGCGACCGTGACCTGGTCTGGCGACACGGCAGCCTCCTGGAGCATGTTCAAAAACCAGATCCCGGCGGCGACCCATTTCTGCGTCACGGGTGAACCGTACTGGACCTATGACATTGGCGCTTTCTTTGTCCGGAAAAAGGAGCAATGGTTCTGGTCCGGTGAGTTTGAGTCTGGCTGTGAAGATCCAGAGTACCGGGAATTCTACCTGCGCATGTTCCAGTGTGGCGCTTTCCTGCCCATGTTCCGTTCCCACGGCACGGATTTTGCCCGCGAGATCTGGCAATTTGGCCAGCCTGGCGACGTCATTTACGAAACGCTGGTCCGCTTCATCCGGTTGCGCTATCGATTGCTGCCCTATTTCTATTCTCTGGCTGGGCAAATCACCCACCACGGGCAATACTGGCTGGCACCACTGGGTATGATTTTCCCACAGGATACGATCGCCCGCGACACCCGCCAAGCCTTCATGGTGGGTCCGTCTCTGCTCGTCTGGCCGATCACCGATCCGCTGCAAAGCCTTGCCGGGGCAAGGCAGGGTGTCTATCTGCCATCCGGCTGCGACTGGTATGACTTCTGGACGGGCAAGAAATACAACGGCGGACAATGGCTGGAGGTTGCAGTCAGCCTGGAAACGATCCCTGTCTTTGTGCGCGCGGGCTCGATCCTGCCCCTGGCCGATGAGGCCAGTGTCGCGGCAAGCGAATGCACCGATGACTTGAGCTGGGCGCAGCTGGATGTCCAGATCTATCCGGGCCAGGACGTGTCATTCGACCTGTATGAAGATGAAGGCGACAATTACCAGTATGAGGCAGGTGTCTGTGCCTGGACTCGCCTGATCTGGGATGATGCGACCAGACAACTCACTGTCCAGACCTCTGGTGGATTCCCCGGGTTTGTGGCCGACAAAGAAATCCATCTACACATCATCTGAGGCGATTGGCCGATTCGCGGTAATCTGCAGGACTCAGGCCCGTGTATTTTTTGAAGATCCGGCTAAAATAGCCCTGGTCATCATAACCGACGCTTTCGCCGACCTGGCGGACGGATAGTTCCGGATTGTGCAGCAGCAGGGATTTAGCTTGTGCAATGCGCAGGTTGATCAGGTATTTCAGTGGCGTTGTATCAAAGTATTGGTTGAACAATTTGCTCAGCCAGGCCAGGCTGTAGTTTAACTGCTGGGCGATCAGGTTGAGATTGATTTCTTCCTGGTAATGGGACTGGATGTAGGTTTTTAATGTGATGGCGATGGCCTCAGGATTGTTGCGCAGCGCAGCTTCGTCGAAAAAACGGCTGAACGTGTCGCGGACACGATCGAGACTGGTCCTGACATTGAGCAGGGCTTCATAGAGCTTGTTCGGATCCACTGGCTTCAACAGGTAATCGGAAACCTTGATGTGGATGGCTCGCTGGGCGTATTCAAAATCTGCATAGCCGCTGATGATGATCATCCGGGTTGAGGGGCTGTAATCATACACCTGTTCCAGGAAAGTCACCCCATCCATCATGGGCATGTTGATGTCGGAAATCACCAAGTTGGGAGACAATTCGTTCACCAGCGCCAGTGCTTGTGTGCCAGTCTGAGCTTGCCCGACGACTTTGAAACCAAGGCCCACTTCTTCGACACTCTGGACCAGGTCGTCCAGCAGCAATTTTTCATCTTCTGCGATCACGACCGTATACGTGTTCTCAGTCATCTTTTGTCCGCTCCCGCAGGTTCTCCTGCTTCATGATCTGTGTCTGTTGCCATGCCCGTCCGGCCAATCTGGATCCTGGCTCCACCTGAGTCATGGTTTTCACAATGGATGTAGCCTTCCGGTCCAGCATAGAGTTTCCAGCGCGCATAGACATTGGCCAGGCCCATGCCTCCCAGTCCAAATTCCGGTATGCCCTGACCTTTGTCAATCTCTTCCTTCGTCTGGGCCCATTGATTGAGCGCTTTGGTCGTAAAGCCAGGACCCTCATCCAGTACTTCGATCAACCAGCCGGATTCCAGACGTCGCCCTTTGACTTCAATTCTCCAGGGCGGTGGGCAATTCGTCCCGTATTTCAAGGCATTCTCCACCAGGGGCTGGATCAGCAGCTTGGGAATCATTTCGGCTTCGATCTCAGGATCGATCGCGATCTTGTAGACAAGGCTGTCCTGGTAGCGTACTTTCATGCAAAACAGATACTGCTCAAGATAATTGATTTCCTCAGCCAGGCTCACCTGAGATTTCCGGATGTTTGAGACATAGCGCATGATGCTGGTGAGATTCTGGCACAGTTGGATGATGCTGTCATTCATGCCCTTTTTAGCCAGCACGATGATGCTGGCCAGGGAATTGTAGTAGAAATGCGGATTGACCTGGGCTTGCAGGGCTACACTGCGTGCCTTCATTTCCTGCTTTTGGGCCGCGACCATGTCGTCCTTTGATTTTTTCAGCTTGCTGCTCATGGCGTGGAAGGCGGTATTGAGCTCTTCGACTTCCGTAAATCCGTCCTGGAGCGGTTGCTGGGGCTGGTCGCCGAGCGTTTCGAGTTCGGTGTCGCAGATGATGTCGTGCAATTCGCGAATCGGTCGGGCCAGCCGGAGCGACAAGGAATAGGAGAGGAGAGAGGCGGCCAATAACAGCACAATGACAACGCCAACCAGAACCATCACCATGCGGTAGACTGGCTCGAGAATGATGCGCTCGGGTTGGACAATCATGAAGGTCCAGCCAGTATAAGGCGAATGCTGATAGGCGACCAGTTCCTTGGCCCCGGTCACAGGATTTCTGACCAGAACGTGGTCGGATGTCTCGCCCCTTTTCTCCAGATAACCTGTCGGGACACTGGGGTCTGACTGGACATCGGATTCGAATGGAAAGATCAGCTGTTGATCCTCATTGAACACGTACAAAGCTGGGGCAGCCGGATTGGCTTTTTCGATCTGAATCAGGGATTTGAAAATGGTGTTGTAAGCCTGGACGGTCTCAATGATCCCGACCTGCTTGCCGAAACGATTGGTGTACGTTCTGTACAGCGAGATGAAGTAGTTCCGCGTGCTCGTCGCATGTGTTCTGGGTTCTGATGTATAGGGTAAGGACAGGAATTTGCGCCCCTTCCGGGAAAGTGTCTGAAGGTACCAGCTCTTTTCCCCGAGGACTGTGAAGGACTGGATGTTGCTCTTGCCAAAGCCGACGACTTCGCCAGAGAAATGGTAGACGTTCATTTGCTCGACTTGGATCTCGGTGCCGTTCAGGGCGACAAAATGATCTGCCAGGTACTTGGTTTCCTCTCGTGAGTGCTTGGGGGATGCAAAATAATTCTCCAGGTTGAACAGCACCAGGTTGCTGTAACCGATGTTGATCGATACGTTATCCATGACCTTGACGGCCTGGTCCGTCTGGGTCTGGAGGTAGGAGGCCAGATTGACAATCGTCGCCGTCTCCCGGTCGATCAGGACGGAGGACGTGTATTGGAAGAAAAAGATTGAAAAGACGATGACCAGGATCAAGATCAGCTGCAGATAAGACAGGAAAAATCTGACATGCAACTTAGGCTGCTGCATTTGAACCCCCCCGCTTGCAAGATATCGGAAATATTCAACGGTTACCGCACCATTATATCCTGTCCGAAAAAATTCCATAAGCTAACTGGCCTTAGCGATTTGAGACATTTTGCCTGATTCGATAAGGCCAGTTTGCCTATGGACTGGAGCAGGAATTACGTACTCCTGCAGAGATCCAAAGAACTGGAATAAGGCGGAAATCGTACTAGCCTCAACCGAGCAAACGACCGATCGCGATCAAAGTTGTCCCGCTTTGAGTTTTGCGAAAATCGCATCGGCCTGGCGGGCAATGGTGGCCTGCTTTTCCGGGTCGAATTTGCGATAGGACTGGACGATCATGGCCATGCGGGTGTTGTGCTGCAAGGTGTCCTGGTGGGTGGCGATGAAATGCCAGTACAGGGCGTTGAAGGGACAGGCGTTTTCGCCGGCCAGAGCTTTGGGATCATAAGGGCAGGGGCCGCAGGCGTTGGACATTTTGTTGAGGTAGGCGGCGGAACTGATATACGGTTTGGAGGCGATGTTGCCGCCGTCGGCAAAAAGGCCCATGCCGATCGTATTCGGAATCTCCACCCAGTCCCAGGCATCGGCGTAGACACCGAGGTACCACTGGTGCACCTGATGGGGGTCGATCTGCGCCAGGGTCGCGAAATTGGCCGTGACCATCAGGCGCTGGATGTGATGCGAGTAAGCATGCTCGAGCGTGTCGGCAACTGCCTGGGCCAGGCAGCGCAGGCGGGTCTGCCCAGTCCAGTAGAAGGCCGGCAGGGGGCGATGCGCCTGCAAATGATTGGCTTTTTCCAGACCGGGCATCAGGGTCAGGTATTTGTAGAACATGTACTCACGCCAGCCGAGAATCTGGCGGATGAAGCCTTCGACCGTTTCGATGCTGGCATGGTGCCGGAAATAAGCGCCTTCAGCAGCCTGGCAGACCTCGAGCGGATCGAGCAAGCCGATGTTGATGTAGGCGGAAAGCAGGGAATGGGAGACATAAGGATCGCCCAGGATCAGATTGTCCTGGTATTGGCCAAAGGTGGGCAGGATATGCATGATGAAATGGTCCAGCTCGCGCCGCGCCTGCTCCGGAGTGAGGGAAAAATAAAAGGGGTCACAGGAGCCGAGCTGGTGGGGGAAGTGGCGCTGGACATCCGCGATCACAGCGAGCAGCAGCGCGCTCTTTTTGAAGCTCAGGCGAGGCAGCTTGGCTGGCACTTTTTTCAGGACTTGCTGGTTGGCCTTGTCAAAATTGTACGAACCACCGATGGGCTCGGCACCGTCCATTAATAGGCCGGTCTGGCGACACATTTTCTGGTAGAAGGTCTCCATCCGGAACGATTTGGCCGCAAACCAGGGCTGCATCGCCGCTTCATCACTGATCAGGTTGGTATCGCGGGTAAGCGTGATCTGGAAAAGCCCGGACTTCTCCAGCTGAGCCAGCTCATGGCGCTGGACCCAGCTTTTGGGCCGCATCAGCCAGACCTCTGTCAGGTGGTATTCCTTGGTCAGCGCGGCGAGCTGTTCGATCTGAGTCCAGCCGTGCTGGCTGTGCAGAACATCAAGATAGACGACGTGTTTACCTTGGCTGGTTAATGTCTGGGCGAAGGTCCGATTGACCGCGAGGATGAAAGCAGTCTTTTTCTGGTGCGTGAACGGCAGGTCGAGTTCTTTCCTGCTCTCGACCATGAAGATCAAATCTTCGTCCTGCCAGCTCGCCAGGGCTGAGTTGGTCAGACAGCATTGATCATTGAAAATCCAGATCGCTTTTGCCAAATCGAGCCGTCCTTAATGTGAGGATATTCTGCTCCAATGCTAGCAAAACCGGATAGCTGCGTAAACGGATTTTGTTGGACCGGCCATTTACGTCAGTGGTAACAGCTGTTCATGCATCACGCCAGATTCGAAAACTCATCAAGCGTCTGTGAGCTCGACCCCTACTTCGGAAAAATAGCCTTTGTGGCAGGTGTAATATCCCATCGATGTGGTATCGCTGGTGCGGATCTGCCGAACTCTTTCCACATGCGGGCATTCGCCCCAGACAGGGCTGAGGCAATACCAGCCGTCGAAACGCTTCTGGCAGGTGTCCACAATTTCGATACCGAAAATGCCTCCGGAAACAGCGTCGAGCGCATCATCACCGAGTTTTTCGGGCAGCTTGCTGTTGTTGGGCGCGATTTTATCTGACTGGCGTGGATCTTGTGCCATGGGGAAATCCTCCTGCTCTGTTTGTAACTGGAGCTTGCCATGTCCGTGTTACGAATTCGCCCGCGAATGTTAAGGCCATGTAACGGCAGAAGGAACAGTGGGATAGTACTAAAAGACAGGTATATCGTTCAACTGTCAACTGCGGTGTGCAACCCTGCCAGTTTAAATCCTGGAGACAAGGGCCTGGTAGGCCGCCCATTTGCTTTCCATGTCGGCGACAAGCTTGAACTGGGTGCGGGCCCGGACCAGGTTATGTTCCGGATACTTAGTCTTGAAATAGGGGTCATTTTGCAGGTAGTCGGTCAGGAAACGAATGCCGCATTCCAGGGTCATCAGCTTGGCGCCCCAGGGGGCCAATTCCTTTTCCGCCGGCGTCAGAATGCTGCGGGCCGTCTCGAAAAAGCCCTGGGTGTAGGCCGCCGCCTTGTCCAGGTCGAACCAGACGCGGGTCAGGTCCTTTTCGTCTTCATCGGCTGAAGAGGCGCCAAAGCGGATGGCATCACCATAATCGTACAGGCTGAGACCCGGCATGACGGTATCGAGATCGATGACACAGACACCCGCGCCGGTATCCAGATCGAGCATGACATTGTTCAGCTTGGTGTCATTGTGTGTGACACGCAGTGGCACCGTACCCTGGGCCAGGGCATCGAGCAGCTTGCCAGTCTCGTGCTCGCGCTGGAACACGAAGGCCAGCTCTTCGGAAACAGTGCTGACGCGCCCGGCAACATCCTGCTGGACGGCGATTTTCAAATCATTCAGTCTTTTTGGGGTGTTGTGGAAATCGGCGATGGTTTCATGCAGTTCATGAGCTGGAAAATCCGTCAGACGCAACTGGAACTGGCCGAAGGCTTTGGCCGCGCTGATGAAGGGCTCAATGCTGTCGGCCTGCTGCAGACTGACCGCATTCTCGATGAAAAGGTAGGCCCGCCAAATGCTTCGCACGCTGTCTTGCAACCAGTTTTCACCTGCGCGGGTCTGGATCAGGGTCAGTGACTCGCGGTCAGGATCACCACCGTTTTGTTCAATCACCCGGCGCAAAAATGTCGTGACCTTGGCGATGTTTTCCATCAGGGCCTGCGGATTTTGAAAAACCCGGGTATTGATCCGCTGCAGGATGTAACGCTTGATCCGGCCGCCTGGCAAGGCAAACCTGACTTGGTAGGTGTCGTTGATATGGCCATGGCCATGGGGCTCGACAGAGATGAATTGCCCGTCAAATTGGAAATGCTGGATCACATTTTCCAGCTGGGCTTGGGTTGAATGCATGTCATTTTACCTCATCGTGATTGGTGTCAGACCAGAGACGTTCTGGATAGAGACCTGCTGCTTTCATGGCCTCGAAGGCCAGAGTCACTGGCTCCTTGTCCTCCGGATAGGTGACGCCATGCCAGTTGTCGGGCGTAGTCAGGACTTTCACTTGTGAACGATTGCGTTCAATGTTCGAGTTGACCACGGCATTGAGATAAAATTCCGCTTTCAGCGGATTTTCATTTAAGGTTTTGCGGCAAAATGCTGCGAAATCGGCCTACAGACTGCTCAGGAATGCCAGTGAAAAGCCCCAGAAATTCATCGAAACTTTTGTGTCTGCGGCAATAGGCAGCCATGTGAGCCCCTCGTCCAGGGTATAGGACAAATGGTCGTCATGCAGCTCGATCCGGGTTCTTTCGACGATGCTGGACAGGTTTCCCTGCACACCCAACTTGCAGATCCCGCGCGAGACATGGCCATGCTCGGAAACCGTATGTCCCAGCAGGTAGGCAACCATGACATCCTCGCTGGTTTGGCCCGCGGCAATGGCAGACAAATGATCATAAACCAGTTTGAATGCTGATGGGCCATAGTAATCGTCGGCATTGATCACTGCAAAGGGGGCATCAATCAGATGCCGCGCCGCCAGAATCGCGTGGCCGGTGCCGTAGGGCTTGACTCGGCCCTCTGGCGGGGCAATACCCTCCGGCAGATCATCTTGTCTCTGGAACGCGTATTCAACAGTAATGAATGGCGCCAGGCAGTCGCCGATGGCCTGCTTGAACGCTTCTTCAAATTCATGCTTGATGATGAAAATGACGCGCTCAAAACCAGCCCGGATCGCATCATAGATCGAGAAATCAATGATCTTCTCGCCTTGGCTGGTAATGGGCTCGATTTGTTTCAGCCCCCCGAAACGGCTGCCCATGCCGGCTGCCATGATGACGAGGATCGGTTTTGGCTGTTGCATGACGGCCTCATGGATGCGCACCATCGTGATGCATTGTATAAATCCAGTATAGGCAAAGGTGTTGGGGCGGTCTTTGCAGAATTCTTGAAGGGATTTGCAGAATTCATGGCGTCTGTTGAGCGACGAGGACATCTGGAGAGCGCACAAGGTATTACGGAGTGGGATATGGCTCCCTACTCAAACAGGCCTTAGCGATACGATGAGGGCGTCTGGCCTGTCTGCTTTTTAAAGCAAGCGCTGAAATAGTATTGGTTGGCGTAACCGACACGTTCGCTGATGTCTTTGAGTGGCAGGGTGGTTGTTTTGAGCAGAGCCTTGGCCGCCTCAATCCGAACAGTGGTCATGGCTTCGGTGACCGTCATTTGCAGCTCTTTCTTGAAGATTTCACTCAGGTAGGAGGGGCTCATGTTGACGTGTTCAGCGATCTGGGTCAAGTTAAGATTGACGTCGCTGTAGTGGGTTTCGATGTAGTTTCTGGCTTTCTGGCTGACTTGCTGATGGGATGAGGTCAGGGAGTCTTGCAGGATCTGGCAGGACATCATCAGGATCTGACCAAGCCAGGCACAGACCTCAGCCGTCGTTGAGAAGGTCGCCAGATTGGCAAAAGTCCGGGCGATTTCTCGCTCGACCGGTTCGGCAGCAACTCCGGTTTTTTGGAAAAA
>JAQUEY010000088.1 GCA_028684955.1 Eubacteriales bacterium | reverse complement strand
CCCATAGATGGAAGCCGCAAAGGAGACACTTGCGAAGGCAACGAGGATGGTTGTGACGATGGTCAGGACGACCAGCATTTTCTTGGTTTTCATGTTGATTCACCTTTCTTTCTTGCACCGGTCAGGGTGCAGCACCGTGTGAGGTGCGTTGTCTGGGATTTGGAAGGACCTTGTACTCAGCATACGGAACAATTGTGATGAAAAAGTGTGAAAATTGTACGGGGAAAATAGTTTTGTCCAGAAATCCCATGCTGGTCTAGGCGCAGCGGCCAGGACGTGTGATACTGGTTGAAAAGGCCCGAAAGAGATCTGCATGCCAAAGCCATCTTCTGACCATCCCATCCGCGACCGCTGGCGCCAGCTGACCTGGCCGCGCCGGCTTGCTGCTGTGCCAGTTGGCCTGGTGGTCATCTACCTGTTCTGGGAGGTCTCGCGCATCCCCTGGCAGGAGTTGCAGTCTTTCATCCCGCGCTCTCCCTGGCTGGCCGCCGCTTCGATAATTTTTCTCTATGCCCTGAAAACGGTCCTGGTGATCATCCCGCTCAATGCCCTGTACCTGACGGCCAGCCTGCTGTTTCCGCCGGTATGGGCGGTCCTGGTATCGCTGGCAGGCCTTGTCGTGGAGATGACAATTGGCTACTACTGGGGTTCCAGGTGGGGTGTGGAGCAGATTGTGCCCCGGCTCGAGCGGTACCGGTTTTCCCGCTGGATGTTGCAGCTGACCCAGAAAAATCCGGTGGCCAGCTGCGTGATTTTCCGCTTCCTGCCGCCACCGGCTGATCTGACCAATATGTACCTGGGGGCCGCCGGGATCTTGTTCCCGACGTTCCTGCTTGGCTCCCTGGCAGGGTTCCTGCCCAAAATTCTCGCCATCATCATGACCGGCGAAGCCTTGTTCGGCGATCGTCCAACCGCCTTTTTTTCACTGTTTGCATTGGTTCTGGTCTTGGAATTTTCCCCGCTCCTGATCCTGAGCCTGGTCAGCAGATTCCGGCAAAAAAAGCCTTGAAACGAGCTGGGTGTGAAATTCTGTGGCGAAAATTATTTAAACGCCGCTGATCTCGCGGGTCTCGTACAAAGCTTGGATCGGATTATGCTGGAAAACCCGGTCCTTGACCACGAACGTGGTGAAATCCATCGCCAGGTTTTTCTGCAACAGGATGTCATGTCCAAGGCACAGGCCCATCAACAAGGTGAATTCGACACCGAGCCGGTTGAGCTGGGCAGCCTGCCCGAGCGGATTGCAGGAAACCACGGGTTTGGATTTGGTGAGGTCTACCTCCGTTTCCAGAACCCGGTCCACGGTGCAAGACACCATGTGTGCGACAAAGCCAGCAGCAGAAAGCTGCTGGCGCAGCAGGGAGGCGTCTTTTTCCATGCCATAGCAGTAGGCGACACCAACCTTGCGATACCCCATGCCGTGCATGTATTCAATGATTTCCTGCAAACGCGACAAATTGCCAGCCCGGCCATTGTCAACCAGACTGGAAGCCGCGGTTGTGACGGGGCGAATGGCATCGTCCTGGTAGAGATCGAGATACTCTGATTTGTTATCCTGGCAAGGGACGCTTGTGCGGCACCCTTTACTGACACATTTTGTACAATCCATGCCTACCATCATGGCCGAGGACCCATGCCTCGTCCGTGAGAGAATCACAAAACGTGTCCTTGGATCAGGAAAAAGTTGTACAATGAAAGCAGGTTTCCGAGCCAATCCACAAACGTGTACGGCAGACCCCTTGCCGAAACCGGAAATTTCATTCTGTGTGACTGCAGTTACACAGGTTGAGACTGGGATTGTGCTACAGTTGCTAACGTTTACGGTGCTTCGCACACGTTTAAAGTCTTCAGCAATTTATTGGTTTTATTGGGAGGAATCGAAAAATGAGCAAAAAAATCCTGGTCATCGGTGGTGTCGCCGGTGGCGCATCCGCAGCAGCTCGCGTCCGTCGTCTCGATGAGTCAGCCGAGATCATCATGTTTGAAAAAGGCCCCCATGTCTCTTTTTCAAACTGCTCCCTGCCCTATCACTTGAGCGGCATTGTCCCGGAAGCCGACTGGCTGGTGCTCGTTGATCCCGAAACCTTCAAAGTCAAATACAACATCGATGCCCGTGTCAACAACGAGGTCATCGCGATCAACCGTGTCGCCAAATCCGTGACCGTCAAAAATGTCCTGACCGGCGAAACTTATGATGAAACTTATGACAAGCTGTTCCTGTCTCCCGGGGCTAATCCGATCGTACCCAAAATCGAAGGGGCCTTGAATGAAAATGTCTTCATGGTCCGCAACGTGGTCGACATCGACAAGCTCAACAAGTTCCTTAAAAAGGACTCGATCAGCGACGACAACAACCGCAAAAACAACATCAGTGACGTCGTCGTCATCGGTGGTGGCTTCATAGGTCTTGAAGTGGCGGAGAACCTGCGCAAAGTCGGCTACAACATCACGCTCGTCGAAGCGGCTGACCAGGTCCTGGCACCGTTTGACTACGATATGGTCCAGATGGTGCACAAAACCCTCGTTGACCATGGGGTCAATTTGATCGTTGGCGACGGCATTGCCAAAGTCCTGCCTGACGCGATCGAACTGGCTTCCGGCAAACAAGTCCCGGCCCAGGCTGTCGTCATGGCGATCGGTGTCCGTCCCGAAACCAGCCTGGCTGTCGCAGCTGGCCTGGAGATCGGCAAAACCGGCGGGATCAAGGTCGACCACAATTATGTCACCAGCGATCCGGACATCTATGCTGTCGGTGATGCGATCGAAGTGTTCCACCGCCTGCTCCACACCCCCACCCGCCTTGCGCTGGCTGGCCCGGCCATCCGCCAGGCCCGTGCCGCTGCAGACCACCTGTATGGCAAACCCCACCAGAACAAAGGCGTCATCGGTTCGTCCGTTGTTGAAGTGTTCGACATGAATTTCGCCTCGACCGGCCTGACAGTCAAAGCCGCCGAACGCGCTGGCATTCCGGTCGACTCGGTCTACGTGATGCCTGGAGACAAGGTCGGACTGATGCCTGACGTCAATGTCATGCACTTCAAACTCGTCTACGAAGTGCCGACTGGCCGCATTCTCGGTGCCCAAGCCGCCGGCAAGGGCAACGTCGACAAGCGTGTCGATGTCATCGCCACCCTCGTCACTCTGGGCGGTACGCTGGATGACCTCAAGGAACTCGAGCTCTGCTATGCACCACCCTTTGGCACCGGCCGCGATGTCGTCAACATTGCCGCCCTGGTGGCCATCAACACCATCAATGGTGATTTTGAAGAAGTCAAAGTCACCAAAGCCCGTGAGCTGGTTGAAAGCGGTGCTTTCATCGTCGACGTCCGCGAACCCGGTGAATTCCGCCATGGTCACTTGAATACAGCCGTCAACATCCCTCTGAGTCAATTGCGTGAGCGCGTCAGCGAAATTCCGCGCGACGTGCCGGTGTACCTGCACTGCCGTTCCAGCGCCCGCAGCTACAACGCCTACATGGCCCTCAAAGGACTCGGATACACCAACATCAAGAACATCCAAGGCTCCTTCCTCGGCATCTGCCTCTACGAATACTTCAACGACCAGGCCACTGGCCGTGCCCCGATCGTCACCAAATACAACTTCAACTGATTCCTGCAGGGAGGTGCGACACCATGCAGAGTGAGACGATCCAGATTTGGCCTGAGCGACCGGATGTGACTTTGACTGCCTATCTGCTCGACGATTCGCCTGATTTCCAGACCGGAAAGCGAAGGCCCGCGGTCCTGATCTTGCCAGGTGGTGGATATCTGGGTACGTCCGACCGGGAGGCTGAGCCAGTCGCTCTGCTTTTTGCGGCCCAGGGCTATCACGCTTTTGTCCTGCGCTATGCGGTGTTTTTCCAGAGCTATCCGAATGATCTGTCCCACACGCCGGCGACAAACCCCTTTCCGTCAATTTTCCCCCAACCGTTGCTGGATGTGGCTGCTGCCCTGCGCCTGATCCGCAATCAGGCGGCAAACTGGCGGCTTGATCCAGCTCGCATTGCTGTTTGCGGTTTTTCAGCCGGCGGCCATTTGGCAGCGAGCATTGGCACACAGTGGAACAGCCAGTTCCTGCTGGAAAAACTAGGTGGACCGGCGGCTGATTTCCGGCCGGATGCCTTGATCCTCTGCTATCCGATGATTGATTATGTCCTGACCTCCGAGATCCAAGCCCGAATTCCTGACAATCCGCTGGCCGATTTTCTGAGGCTCTGCGAGGTCGCAGCCTTTGGCCATTCGGAGCCGTCCGATGCCGAAAGGGACCGGCTCAATCCAGTCCATCAGGTCAGCCTCGAAACGCCACCGACTTTCATTTGGCACACAGCCGATGATGAACTGGTCCCGTTGGAAAATTCGCTCGAACTGGCTACGGCCCTGAAAAAAGCGGGAGTACCGCTTGAACTGCATGTTTTTGCGCATGGACGCCATGGCCTGTCCCTCGCTGACGAGCGGACGGCTTCAGATCCAGGTCAGATCAACCCTCCCGTCCAGGCTTGGACCGGTTTGGTCCTGACCTGGCTGGACGAAGTGTTCAGGTAAGGGGAGAGATTCGTCCAGCCGGAAGGGTTGCGACGTGCAACTCGATTCGCCACAGCACAGCACAGAGGCGTTCCGCCAGATTTGCAAAAAAACAGGGGCTGCTGGTTTGAACAGCAAGCCCCTGTCTTCGTTGAATGATGAAAATGTTCCGCCAGGCTTTGCTCAGGCGTCTGCCATACCGAGCATTTTACCGGTTTCGAAGGATTCTTTGCAGCGGTAGGCGATGCGGGAGACGGCGGTGCCGTCGTAGACGGTGACTTCGGGCTTCCTGTTTTCGAGGATGCAATTGCAGAATTCGGTGATTTCGTTGATGTAGGCTTCGTGCCAGCGGGTCAGGAAGTCGGTGTAGCATTCGCGGCGGACGCCGTGACTGTCGAGGACTTCGAGCAAGTTCTTGGCCGGGGTATTGGCAATACGCAGGGAACCGCGGGTGCCGATGATCTCGGTCTCGACATGGCTGCCGTGGGCTGCGGCGCGACCTGCGTAGAGGAAAGACATCGCTTCGTCTTCGTTCTGCATCATGACGGCCACGTTGTCGCCGTCATTCCACTCGCGGTACTGCTCGAATTCGAAGCAACCGCCGATGCCCCAGACGTTTTTTGGCTCGGACTTGGTGAACCAGCGGACGAGGTCGATGTCGTGGACACACATGTCGAGGAATTGGCCGCCACTCCATTTGGCGAACTTGAGGGTGCTTTCAATGGTCGCGATCGGATCGACGGTGTAGCTGCGGACCATGATCACGCGGCCGATTTCGCCACGGTCGATGCGGGCTTTGGCATCGAGATAGGAGGGGTCGAAGCGGCGCATGAAACCGAGCATGAACACCTGGTCCGGATAGGCTTCGACGGCTTTTTCTGCGAGTTGGCACTGGGCGACATCGGTGCCGAGCGGTTTTTCGGAGAAGACATGTTTGCCGTTCTCGAGTGCGATGCGGATCTGTTCCGGGTGCAGGGATGAAGGGGAGACGATGACGATCGCATCGAGCTCGGGATTTTTGCACATTTCTTCGAAGTCTGTATAGCGGAATTCAACGTCGAGTTCATCGGCGACTTGGGCGACGCGGGCGGCATCGACGTCGCAGATCGCCGCAAGCTCGCACTGCGGGATCTTAGAAGCGATGTTGACCGCATGCTCATAGCCGAGGCGGCCCAGACCAACAGATCCGATCTTGATTTTCTTCATGAGTTAATCCTCCTTGATTATAAAAGACAATCCATGGTCATAAGACGTGGACTGTCTTTGATTATAGGCCGCACTGACGAAATATTCTTGTCGGATCTTGTTTTTCCAAAGTCAAATAACGCTTGAAAATAAGGCGTTGCAGCTAAAAATGCGTGCAATTATTGATCATTCTTGCTCTGTTGTTCGGGGAAGCGCTTGAAATAGTTGATTTTGTAGCGGCGCGGGGGCATGCCGACGTATTTGCTGAACTGGCGGTTGAAATGGCTGGGGCTGTCATATCCGACGCGGCTGGCAATTTCGGTGATGGACAGGTCGGTCGAAATCAGCAGCGACTGGGCCTCGCCGATGCGATGGCGCGACACATACTGCAGCGGTGAATAGCCAAAGCGTTCTTTGAAAACGTGGGCCAGATAATAGGTGCTGACTTTGAACAGGCCTGCCAGCTGCTCAAGAGAAATCGCTTCGCTGAAATGATCGTCGAGATAAGTGATCACGCGGTGGGCCAGGGGCTCATTTTCGCTCCCCAGATCTATGTGGCCTTCAGCTTGCAAGATGATTTGCCGAGTCATGGCCAGCAGGGCCTGGGCCAGATGATGCGTTGCGACTGCATGTCCGGGACGTTCCTGGACCAGTTGGTCAAACAGCAGCTCACAGAGATGATCGAACATAGTAAAAAGCTCGCCACTGCGAAAAACTGGCGAAATTCCGTCGCGGATCAGGCAATTCGGCCGCAGTCCTGGCCCCTGGATGTTCTTCAATGCGACACAGAACCAGGACAACGGTTTGTCAGGGCCTGTCCGCTCATCATGGATAATGTTGCTGTTGTAAATGACCAGATCGCCAGCTCTGACCGCGACCTCCCTGCCATCGATCGAAAAGGTGCCTGCACCTTCACGGATCAGGATGATTTCCAGAAAATCCTCATGCCGGTGCATCACCCTGGGATGCACACTCTCATGGACCGGAACCAGACTCACATAATAAAGCTGCGGCTCGTTGCGGGCTGCCAGTTCGGCGGGGAGTTTCTGTTTGACAAATGAAAGAATCATAAATCCAGTATACCCGAATTGAGAAAAATGTTGGTAGTCCAACTATTTTAACGGTGATTGCAGGATCTGGATATTGTCTTGTCCAAGCAGATGTTGTTGCCAAAGATTTCGAACTTTTTCACACTGTAACCTATGTTAAACATAACATAGGTTACAACTAACATAAGTTCCGGTGTGAAAATCCAAGACAAATTAAACCTATAAAACCAGCCCGCGCCCGTTGTGTCAGATCCTGAGATCGATCAAGGCTTGGACTGGCTTTATTCACTTAACGGATTATGAAATGAAACGGTCAGGGGGACCATATGGTCTTTCCACAGTTTGGTGTCTGGCTGGCCTTAGCGATAGGCTTTGAAGGTTTTCAGCCGCAGTGCGTTGGTCAGGACGGAGACAGAAGACATCGACATGGCGGCGGCGGCGATGATCGGGTTCAGAGTTGGGCCGCCGAAGGCGTAGAGGAGGCCGGCAGCGACCGGGATGCCGAGGACGTTGTAGCCGAAGGCCCAGAACAGGTTCTGCTTGATGTTGCGGATGGTGCTGCGCGAGAGCTGGATCGCGGTGGCGACCTCGAGCAGGTCGGAGCGCATCAGGACAATATCCGCCGAGGCCATGGCCACATCCGTGCCAGAACCGATAGCGATACCGACATCGGCCTGGGCCAGGGCAGGGGCATCGTTGATACCGTCGCCGACCATCGCCACGACATGACCTTCTGCTTGGAGTTTTTTCACCTCATTCGCCTTGTCAGCTGGCAGGACTTCGGCCAGGACCCGGTCGATCCCGACCTGGGACGCAATGGCTTGGGCCGTCTTGCGGTTGTCACCGGTGATCATGGCGACCTGGATGCCCATCTTGTGCAGCTGGGCGATCGCTTTGGCACTGGACGGCTTGACCGTGTCTGCGACCGCAATGATCCCCGCGAACTGGCCATCGACAGCGATAAACATCGGCGTCTTGCCTGCGCCAGCCAGGCGGTCGGCATCGGTGTGGCCAGACGCATCTGCTGGGAGAACGATTCTTTCCCGCGTCATCAAGCGCAGATTGCCGAGCAAAACCTTGCGGCCGCCAATTGCAACCGAGATACCATGGCCGGGAACGGCCTGGAAATCCGTGCCTTCGGCAAGGGCCAGCGAACGCTCGAGCGCCCCGCGCACGATTGCTTCGCCAAGTGGGTGCTCGGAGCCCTTTTCGGCAGCGGCGGCGAGAGCAAGCAACTCATCAGCAGAAAATCCACCGGAGGCTGCCGGTAAAATGTCAGTGACCGAAGGGCGGCCCTCCGTGATCGTACCCGTCTTGTCGAAAATAATCATTTTAACCTTGTGCGTGATCTCGAGCGCCTCGCCGCTCTTGATCAGGATGCCATTTTCAGCCCCTTTGCCGGTGCCGACCATGATCGCGGTCGGCGTGGCCAGGCCAAGCGCACAAGGGCAGGCGATGACCAGTACGGCGATCAAGATCGAGAGCGCAAAGACCAGCGTCTGTCCGGCGATCAGCCAGGCTGCTGCCGACAGGACCGCGATCGCAAACACGATCGGCACAAAATAGCCAGAGACGATGTCCGCCAGTTGAGCGATCGGCGCTTTGCTGCTCTGGGCATCCTCAACCAGCTTGATGATCTGGGCCAGGGCGGTGTCTTTGCCGACCTTGGTGGCACGGAACTGGATCGCACCATTGCCATTGATGCTCGCTGTATAGACAGGGTCGCCGACATTTTTCTCAACCGGGATGCTTTCACCCGTCAACATCGCTTCATCGATGGCTGTCAGACCACTGGTGATTTCACCGTCAACCGGGATCTTCTCACCAGGCTTGACGAGCAAGATGTCACCGACCTCGACTTCATCGACCGGGATCTCAATTTCCTTGCCGTCCTGGATCACGCGCGCTGATTTGGGACGCAAGCCCATCAGCTTCTTGATCGCCTCGGATGTTTTACCCTTGGAGATCGCCTCGAGCGTTTTGCCCAGGAGGATCAGGGTGATGATCACACCCGCCGTCTCGAAATAAAGATGCCCAGCTGCAGCGTGATCACCCGCGATGATCTGCCAGGTCGAATAGAGGCTGTAGAGTATTGCTGCTGACGTGCCCATGGCGATCAGGGAATCCATGTTCGGTGAACGATGCCAGATGTTCTTGAAGCCAACCGTGTAGAAA
The DNA here is from genome assembly GCA_028684955.1 of Eubacteriales bacterium. GTDB lineage: Bacteria > Bacillota > Clostridia > Saccharofermentanales > UBA5734 > UBA5734. The sequence goes on along the minus strand of JAQUEY010000088.1, from coordinate 23 downwards.
CGATAACCAGCGATCACGATCGG
>JAQUEY010000087.1 GCA_028684955.1 Eubacteriales bacterium | reverse complement strand
ATTGAAGCCTGGATTGCAGACTATCTTGACCTGACGACCTTCGAGATTTCCTGCCCTGCCATGCGCGATCCGAGTCTGGCGCCACCCGGGCAAACCGGCCTGATCATCAGCACGCTGTTCGACTACCAGCTGGTCCGGCAAATCTCCGAAAGTGGCTGGTACGAATCGTTCAAGGAAAGCTGTGCCAAAAAGATCATCGCAATCCTCGACCAGACCATCTATCCGGGACTAGCCAGCAAGGTCATCCATCAGATCGTGGCCACGCCACTGACGCTGCAGCGCCTGACCGGCAATAGCGACGGTGCGATCACCGGCTGGGCTTTCACGAACACGGATATACCAGTCGTTCACAGTATGCCGAAAATCGCCCAGTCGGTCCTGACCCCGATCCCACATGTCTACCAGGCAGGTCAATGGACCTACAGCCCATCCGGCTTGCCGATTTCGATCCTGACCGGCAAACTCGCCGCGGATCGGATTGTTAAATAGTCGCTGGTGGGTCACCCCTCGCGCAGGGCCCTGCCAAAATCCGCTGGCAGACCCGTCATCTGCAGACTGATCGCCCATATCTTCCGGCCCATTTCCCGGTCTAACGCATGCGGGGCCGGTTTTTCTTCGTGGGTCAGGTGGAAAAAGCGTCCTGAGACTGCGGCCAGTTCCGGCGCCGAGGCCAAGTAGCCGATCGCCGGTCCGGAGATGGTGGCGTCTTTCAGGAACAGGCCTGTGACGTAGCGGGTGAAGAGCCGGTAGAGCCAGCCATTGTTGTGGCCGATGTTGGTTTTGACATCACCAGGATGAGCGGCATTGATCGTCACGCCCGTATCCTGCAGCAGATCGGCAAATTCCCAGACCGTGAGCAGCTGAGCCGTTTTCGAGGCGCCATAGGAGCGCAGGCCGGTGTAGTGACGTTTGTGCCAACTGAGGTCATCGAGATCGAGGCCATTGAAACGGTGGCCTTCTGAGTTGACCTGGATGATCCGGGAAGGGCTGCTCGCAATCATGCGGTCAAGCAGCAACGCAGTCAAAAGGAACGAGGCCAAATGGTTGACGCAGAAGACGGTTTCGTGGCCAGCCGATGTGAAGGTTTTAGTCGTCGAATGCATGCCGGCGCAATTGATCAGCACATCGATCCGGGGATAGCGTTCGAGGATGATGCTTGCCGCCAGTCGGACCTGCTCCAGGTCAGAAAAATCAGCCCGGATGTTGTCCACTGTCACCGGCCATTGTGCCTGGAGGTCTGCAGCAACCCGCTCCGCTTTTTCCTTGCTTCGGCTGACCAAAACCAGCTGCGCGCCATGGCTGGCCAGCGCCCGCGCGATCTCCAAGCCGACGCCGGAGGTGGCGCCTGTGATCACACAGATCTTGCCCGACATCGATTCGGTGAAGGGCTTTTGCGGCAGCTGGCGATTGGTGAGGAATTTCAATTCGTCTGGCAATTCTCGTTTCATGGCATCCCCTTCGTCATAACGGCCTTGATCTGCCTCGATGATCGCTCATCTTGCACAGCCCTCTCAGCCGAATTTCTTGTGCATGAACCTGCGGTACATCTTGTTGAATCGCGGGATACCGTTGAAAATATCACCCCAGAGGTCGTAGTAATCGCGCTGCTCGATGATCAGGCCCTCTTCATTGAAGGTCAGCTTCGTCGCGCCATAGACCGGGGTGTCCGGGTATTTCTGGAAAGCCATGGTCATTTTCCAGTCCATGAAAACAACCGGTCCATTCTCCGCCATGGACAAGATATCCATGCGCAGAGACTGGCACCGGTCAGTCAGGCGTTTGCACATCGCCTGGAAATCCTCCATCCCTTCGATCCGCTGGATCGAGTCCTGGAAGATGATGTGCGGGTGATAATACGGGAACAGATGGGACCAGTCCGGTTTACCCTCTGTGTTATACGTCCGAGACCACAGGTCTTGGATCTCGGCCAGTGTCAGGCGATGATTGTGTTCGGGTGGCAAGACTGGTTCTGTGTTCAGTTCAAGCATGGCAAATCCTCGCTTATGCTGGAAAATGTCTTGCCTCTATTATGCCAGATTTTCCTCGACCAGACGGGCGATGGCGGGTTCGGTCAGGCCATTTTCCTGGAGCTGGAACTCATAGCTGCCGACCTTCTGGAAACGGTCGCCCAAATTTACCATCAGCTGGCGGGGAGCCTGTGCGAAACCGGCTTTGTACTCGGCGACGGCACTGCCCAGACCACCAATGGCGCTGTGCTCCTCGACTGTGACTACGAGCCGGTTCTCGGCAAACACGCTGTCCAGTATCGCTTTGTCCAATGGTTTGATCGTATGCATGTCGATCACCCGCACGGAAAGGCCTTTTTCCTGGAGCAGGTCCGCGGCTCCAATGGCCTGGGCCAGGACTGCCCCCGTGGCGATGATGGCCACATCTGTGCCGGAACGATATTCGATCGCCTGGCCAATCTTGAATTCAAAATCATCGGGGTAGAGGATCGGAAAGCCGGGGGCGCCGGTGAGTCGGATGTAGACTGGCCCGTCCAGTTCAGCTGCGGCAAACAGGGCCTTGTAGATCTGGTGCGGATCGGAGGGCGAGAGGACGGTGAAATTGGGCAGGGCCCGGGCGACGGCCAGGTCATCCATCGCAAAATGGGTGTTGCCCAGCGGACCGAAACGCACCCCGGCCTCAATGCCGACCACTTTGGCATTCAGGTTCATGTAGCCGATCGCACTGCGCATCTGTTCGGCACAGCGCATCGGGGCAAAAGCGGCCAGGGTCACGGCAAAGGGCATCAGACCTTCTTTGGCCAGGCCGGCTGAAAAATCGATCAGGTTCTGTTCGGCGATGCCAACGTCAAACAGACGGTCGGGAAAGGTTTTCAAAAAATTCGTCAGCCGGGCGGTGGGTGTGGTGTCCGCCGTCACGACATAGACGTTGCTGTTATCTTGCCCTAAAAGGACCATCGCCTCGCCAAAAGCGGTCCGATGTCCCTGCTTGGACCAGTCCTGCAATTTTTCCAGTGTGAGATTTCCCATGATTCTGCCTCCTCAAACCAGTTCCAGATCGGACTGGGCTTGTTCGTATTGCTCCCGGTTGATCGGGGCAGCATGCCAGCCCAGATTGTTTTCCATGAAAGAGATCCCCTTGCCCTTGACGGTCTGGGCAATGATCAGGTGCGGTTTTCCAGATCCGGATTGCTGCATCGCCTGCAAGGCATCCAGCAAACTGGCCACATCATTGCCATCTTCTACAATCACGACCTCCCAGCCGAAAGCTTGCCAAATCTTCGCCAGATCCAGATCCATGATTTCGGTCGTCTTGCCTGCCAGCTGGAAACTGTTGCGGTCAACGATTGCAATCAGGTTGTCCAGCTTGTTCTTGACCGCATTCATCGCGGCTTCCCAGATCAAGCCTTCGTCGCATTCACCATCACCCAGAACGCAATAGACGTTGTGGGTTTCATTTTTGATTTTGGCTGCCATGGCCATACCGCAGGCGATGGCAAAGCCGTTGCCTAGACTGCCAGTCGCAACCTCGAGGCCAAACTCGACATGGCAGCTGGGGTGGCCGGGCAGGATGCTGTTGTCGCCTTTGAAGGTATACATCTGTTCACGGCTGAGGTATCCTGCCTCAACCAGAGCAGCATAGTACGACAGGCAGGCGTGTCCCTTGCTCATGACAAAGCGGTCTCGCTCTCGCATGCAGGGATCCTGGGGATTGTGGTTCATGACACCAAAGTAGAGGCTGGCGACAATTTCAATGCTTGACAGCGCGGGTCCAAAATGGGCCCCATGACTGCCAGCGACATAGCCCATTTCAATGCTGTCACGGCGCATGGCCGCAGCTTTCTCGCGAATCTTCTCGATGCTAGTTCTTGTGTTCATTTCTCGGATCCTCCACTCTGAACAAATGCCCGCTGTAGTTCCCACCCGGAATCAAACGGGCCTGGTCGCGGGCCAGATCAATCAATTTCTGGACATCCACCTCGAGTGGATATCCCATTTCCTGCAGCATGAAAACCAGGTCTTCGGTGGCCAGGTTGCCTGATGCGCCGGGGGCAAAGGGGCAGCCACCCAGGCCACCCAGGGTTGATTGGACGTTGCTGACACCGGATTCGATCGCAGCCAACGTGTTGACCAGGCCCATGTTCCGAGTGTCATGAATGTGAATGTGCAGGTCCAGTTGCGGGTAGGCCTGACGGACTGCAGCAATGGTCTGGCGGACCTGGGCCGGGTTGGCGATCCCGATCGTGTCACAGAGATTGACGGTCCGGATACCCAGATCCACATAAGGCTTGATAAACAAAGCCACCTCTTCCCCGTTCTTTTTCCCTTCAAATGGACAGCCAAAGGCCGTAGCCAGGTCGAGGCAGATATCCAGGTCCGGATAGGTTTCCAGAATCTTGGCCAGATCAGACTGCGATTCGACATGGGTCCGGTTGATGTTGGCCCGGTTATGGCTTTCGCTCAGCGAGACAACCGTTGAAACATGGCGAATGCCGCTCTCCCAGGCGGTCTGGGCTCCGCGCAGATTGGGGACCAAGGCCAGTAAATCCATGTCCGGATAACGGGCCAGACACAGTTGGGCTAATTCGACCGCATCCTTCATTTGGGGCACGGCCTTGGGGCTGACAAAGGAAGTGATCTGCAGATGGCGGATTCCGGCCGCGACCAGGCCATCAATGATGGTGAGCTTGGTCTCGAGCGGAATGTATTCGGGAATATTCTGGAATCCGTCGCGCGGACCCACTTCATAGATTTCAATTTCATTCATGGATGTGTCTCCAACATGCTTCCTTGCTCAGCCAGTCTCCGGTGCCAGGCAAAGGCATCCTCAGGCAGTTGAGGGTGATGGCCGCCAATGGTTTGCCGAGCCTTTTGAACGTAGGCTTCCAGCTGGGCCTGATAGGCGCCGGATGTGCAGTGGTGGATGATGGCATCTGCCCGTTCGGTGTCATCTTTGCCGCGCAAATCTGCGACCCCGTGTTCCGTGATGATGACATCGACGTCATGCTCACAGATATCCTGGTGCGAGACCATAGGCACGATTGTGGAGATCGCGCCTGATTTGCCGGTCGAGGGCAGTAATACAACCGACAAGCCTGCGTTCTGGGCAAAGTTGGCTCCGCCACCGATGCCGTTGACCACGCGGGTACCGCTGATGTGGCTCGAATTCACGTTGCCGTACACATCGATTTCGACGCCTGTGTTCAGTGCGATCAGGCCCATGCGCGCGATGGTTTCGGCGTGGTTGATCACGTCACCAGTGCGGATGACCAGCTGGTCCGACAGTCCGGGGGTGCTGCGGATGATCGCTTCGACCCTTTCGCTCATCTCAAGTCCGGCAGTTGAAATCGCAGTGGCTTTGCCGGACACCAGCAATTCAAGGATAGCCTCGCCCACGCCACCACAGAAAAATTCCAGATTCTGGAAAGGTGACCGGGACAGGGCGCGGGCGATGCTGGTAGCCACACTGCCAAATCCTAATTGCAGAGGCGGCAGGCTGCCGTCATAGATGCGATGGCTCTCGATTTCCAGAAAATCAAACAGGTGTTGGGCAATCCGGTCGGTTTCCGGTGTCCCGGGCGGCGGAGGGGCAGCCCGTTCCGGTGAATCATGGATCACGATGGCGCGGATCTTGGCTGGATCAACGGGAATCGTCGAGCGCCCGATCCGCTGCCGGACATTCACCAGCGGAATGGGCTGGATCTGCGTGGATTTTTCTGGCAGGTAAACATCATGCAATTCAGAGAGCTGCTCAGGCTGGGCCACATTGATCTCGACGATGATTGACGCCGCTGCATCCATCAAGAGGTGTGCCAATCCGCTGGAGGTCGTCGGAATCAAATGGCCCTGCTCATCGATCCCCAGTGCTTCAATCACCGCGATATCGATAGGCCCGAGCTTACCGCTTTTGATCAGCCGGGGCATTTTGCTCATTTGCTGCTCGACATACTGGACCGTTCCAGCATTGATTTGCTTTGCCAGCCAAGGATGTGCACACATGGGTGTCCTGCGGGCGATCAGGCCGGCCTGACCCAGCTGTTCATCGAGTGCCGGTACATTGGCCCCCGTAACCAGATGGATCGACAGGTCTTCCCCGCTGTTTTTCCGGTGGATCAGCTCAGCCACGACAACCTTCGGATAGCCAGCCATGGCATAGCCGCTCATGGCAACTGTCATGCCATCTTGGATCAGCGCGGCAGCGTCTTCTGGCGCAGCCACCCGGTTTTGAAGGCTCACAGAGCCGATCCGGTTTTTCACAACGGTCTCTTTGCTCACGGTTCTTCCTTCCCAGGATTTTTGTGCCTAGCAGCGCGGTGTAAAGCCTGCGAACAAGGTTTCATCACTCGGCTTGTGCCAGGGGATCTCCCGGATGACCCACGTGTTGTTCAGGTAATGCTTGAGTGTGATGTTTTCTGAAGCGATATTCCCGCCCCAAGTCGCACAGCCGAGGGAGCTCGTGAAGGGCATGCCGCTCGTCCAGCTGCCGGTATTCGTGGCCGCCTGGGGCAGGTTGACGACCACACGGGTGGTGAAGGTCTGGAGCGAGACCTGCTCGATCGCAGCCGGGTTACGCGAATAGATCCCGCAGGAATGTCCTGCACCACAGTATGCATGGTTTTCGTTGATGATCCGGATGGCTTCGTCCAAGCTTTCGTATTTGTAGAGAGCGATCACCAGGCTCATCTTTTCACCGCTGAATGGGGTCGCCGCACCTGTTTCGGATTCTTCGACCAGCAGCATGCAGGTTTCTTTTGGAACCTCCAGGCCAGCCAGTCGGGCGATGGTGCTGACCGGAGAGGCCACGATGTCGCGGTTGATGACATGGTCGGCTGGCCAGTTTGGCCAGATGGCTTGTCGCAGGCGCGGTTTTTCATCCAGATTGAGCAAATGAGCGCCCACTTTCTTCAGTTCGGCCAGGAAATCGTCGTAGACAGATTCTGCGATGACCAGACTGTTGTCACAGGAGCAGCCGGCTGCCAAGTCGAACGTCTTGCTGGCCTTGATCTTGGCTGCAGCGTCCTTGAGGTCAGCAGTTTCATCGATGACGATGATCGCATTGCCGGCCCCGACACCGAAGGCAGGGGTGCCGGAGCTGTAAGCAGCCCGGACCATGGGCTGGCCTCCAGTCGCGATAACCAGATCGCATTGTTTCATCAACTCATTGGTTTGCTCCACCGAGGGGTCAGGCAAGCTGATGAAAAGGTCCTCCGGCGCATCATACTTTTTCATAACTGCCCGGATCAGGTCGACTACTTTCTGCGTGGTCTTCCTGCCCCGGGGATGGGGAGCAAAAATCACGGCATCGCGAGCTTTGACAGCAAAAATCGCCTGGATGAGCGGATGCATTTCGGCCTGTGTGCTCGGCACGAGCGAACCAATGACCCCGACCGGCTTGGCAATCCGGACCAGACCTTTGTCTGGCAATTCCTCGACCACACCGACGGTTTTCTCGTACTTGACATCGTACAGGACCCCGCGGCATTTTTCCCGTATTTTGACGACCTTGGACGGCACATCGCCGAGGCGGCATTCGTTATACGAGTACTCTGCCAGTTCCTGGATCAAGGCTTCATCAGCAACAATTTCCCAGACGATGGCCGCTGCCAGCTCGTCAACGGTCTCCTGTGTGAAGCTGGCTGCAATTTTCTGTGCAGCACGAGCCCGGCTCATCAAATTCGCAATGTTCGTTTCAACCTCAGTTGCATGATCTTGCATGAAATGACCTCCTGCCATGTTTCAAATGTCCGGCCAGTACTTGGCACCCGGCTCAGTGACCCACAAGTGCTGCTGCTCAAAATTCGGCCGGATATAGGGATTGCCATCGAGATGGCGGATGATCCAGAGGAAATACATCGCATAACCGGGAGCACTGACTTGGGGGTGGACCAAGTCAGGCATGATGGTAACGGTGTCATTGTGTTCCAGCAGCACGCCTTCATCACCCAGCTTCAAAAGTCCGAAGCCGTTGTCTGGCAAGAACTTGTAGAAATAAATCTCGGGCTGGGGATGGGAATGAGACGGGAATCCAGCCCATTTGCCCGGGTAATGGATATCTTCACCCAGCATGATGTTGGACTCCGGCGCCAGCGCGTGGTCGAGCAAGGTCTTGACGATCCGTGTCCCCGTCTCGTTCATCATGCCCTGGCCCCGGGTTTCAATCACTGAATTTCCCAGATCATGGACTTTAACCGGGAAGCGAGTCGTGTTGACCGTCCGGACGACGGCCAATTCAGAGTCCTCACCCACACCAGTGATCTGGATGGACTCCTGCTCGGGGACGTCAATCAGCCAGAACGCATCATCGAGGAAGCTCTCGCGCCGGACTTCATACGTCTGGCCAGCGCATTCAACAGCAATGCTGCCAGAAAGCAGCAGGTAGATTTTCTCCAGACTGGCGTCATCCGTGAACACCATTCCCTGGTTCACTTTCAGGATGCCAAAATCCATCAGCATATCTGAATGATCCCCGTCCAGCGCTGTGATGCTGTTATAACCCCATTGAAATCCCACCGGATGTCTGATTCTCATAGTCGTGCCTCCATTCGTTCCTTCTCACTCCATGATAGCAAGTGAGTGTTCATTCCGGGTAGGTCACCCAGACCGCGCCCTGGTCTGCAGACTGGACACACGTCTCAACAAACCGGACCCCTTCCAGTCCATCAAGGACAGTGGGATACCAGATCTGCTCCCTGACATCTGCGACCGAGACCCCCTGGTTGACCCGGTCCATCGCCCGGCCGAACTGGCGGTACAAATTGGCCCAGGCTTCAAACAAACCCTCGGCATGGCCGCCGCCGATCCGGTCACAATGGATCGTGTCCGGATTGGCATACAGATAGTCCATGCCCCGCTCCAAGACTCGGGCGGGTTCGCCCTGGACTTCGTAGCGCAGCTGGTTGGGATGCTCATCCCACCACTCGAGGCTGGCTTTCGCTCCAACCACGCGGATTTTCTGCTGGTGCATCGAGCCGGCGTTCACCGCACTGGCCCACAGAGTTCCAGCTGCACCGGTGTTGTAGCGGAGCATGACGAAGGCATTGTCTTCCAGCGGAGCCCTGCTTTTCACAAAGCTCTGGCGTTCGCACATCAGGGATTCGATCTTGAGCTGCGGGGCGATTGTCTCTGAAAGGAACAGGACGTGGGTGCCCACATCGCCTAGAACATACGGAGGTCCGGATTGCTGCGGAGTCACGCGCCATTTGGTGCCTGGATCATGGGC